>NZ_JBKEVR010000004.1:0-223373 GCF_056357235.1 Bifidobacterium sp. LH_389 | reverse complement strand
ACCACCAGCGCCGGCCACGGCCGCACCTCGCCAAGGCCAAAGCGAAGCACGCCCATCACAACCAACCCGGACACGACCACATCAACCCCTCACAAGGTTGACAAAAACATAGGAACACCCCCCCGGAGCCGGCCGGTGTCCTCACGGATCGGGAAGACGGACCCTTGCGGAGGCTATGGCGGCGCGGATACGATTGATGGTGACGGGATCCGAGGATGGGTTCCGCGGAACACGGCCGAACGATGGTGTCTGGTTGTTTGGGGACGCGACGGGCGGCGGAAAGGAACGTGCCATGAATGCGAAGCGATCTGGAATGCGTCTTGCAGGCGCGCTGGCGGCTGTTCTGGCCACGGCATCGATGTCTGGGGTTGCGGCCGGCTGGGCGTCGGCCGCGGATGCCCCCTCGGGTCGTGCCGGCGTGCTGTCGGTGAGCGGCCGGTATGGAAACCGTGCATTGGCAGGCTGCGATTACTATCAAATCAACACGCCTCCACCCGTTGGAGACCACCGTTGGGCAGTCAACAACACCTGCGACGGCGGGTTGCGGCACTGGTTCACGATCGGGAGCTGGTACAACGAAGGACGATCAATTGTCCGCCCGTCCACGCCATCGGATTACGACTGCACTCGTATTAACAGCTACGGGACCATCAAGGTCCCTACTATTGGAGGAAGCTGCGTTTTCGTAGCCTCCGATTTATTACCGCTCATCAATGACTGGGGCAACATCTTCTACTGACAATCGTTCCCGGTCATTGGCCAGCCCGCCAACCCCTACTCCATGGCATCATAGGCCGGTTCATCCATGTCTTCCTAAGGGATGACGGGTGCCCGGTGCGACCGGCCATGATGCCGATTTCTTTACCGATCATCACGCTCGGAGGAACAATGAGATCAGGTACGTTGCGCACGGCGCTCGCACTCGCGTTCGCATTGACGGTGGCATCCCTTGGCGCTTGCGGCGCGCCGGGAAACGATCCCGGTTCGGGGGAACGGCCCGGTGAAGTCAGACTGGAGCATGCTCCGATCGGCGCTAAATCGACATACATGGCGTATACGGATGACGTACGGCTGAACGCCTCCACCATGAAGGAAATTCATGACGCCGTGAACGAACCGCACAATGTCCAGGCACGGGACGTCATCGATCAGGTCCTGGCGGATGGCATCATTTCCGCCGAGGAGATGAACGACCTTGAACGACGGGCCGTGACCTGTCTGGCGGACCGCTACGGCTTGGAATTGGGATCCACGGTGTACATCCGAGATGCGGGCGGACTCAGCTTCGACATGTCCCATGTACCCAAGGATCAGGTAGGCCAGGTTGCTTCCGTATGCATGGACGATACCGGCTATACGGTCATCGGCACGTATTACTCCGAGGGATACAGCAATCCGGACAACGTGGATCTGGAACCATATCGGTATCAATGCTACAGGGAGCACGATCTGCTGGCGAAGGACTACTCCTATGAGGAGTACGAACGGCTGAAAGGCAACAGTCCGGTCCCTCTGCTCAAGGGCGGTACCTCGACCGACCCCCTGACCGCAAAGGTACTGGCATGCGTCTCGGATCCGTTGCACAACATCGCGAATTCGCCGCTGAAGCGGTAGAACATGTCGTAGTTCAGACCGATGCCAGCCGGAAGCCACCAGACTTTCCGCTTTACGGCTCGCCTCCGGCCCTGCAATTGCTGACTTCGCCTACGGCGAAGACTCAATCCAACCTTCGCCGCCGAAGTGGCGGCTCAGGCTGAACCTACGGAAAGCCCACCGGGCTTTCCGCTTTACGGTTCAGCCCTTATGCACGATGGGCTTCCATTCGGGCTTGGCGAAGATGGCCTGGAAGGAGATGAGCACGTAGCTCAGCGCGAAGATCGGGAAGCTCAGGCAGTAGGCGAACAGCTCCTTGTTGGTGGCGCGGATCTTGTCGCGCTCGGCGATCACCGTGAGCGCGGCGAGCAGCATCATGGTGAGCATGGAGACCAGCACGCCCAGCCCCCATCCGTTGAACGCGCCGAGCTGGCTGGACCAGGAGACGAACCCGAGCGCCGCGAACAGGGCCCCGAGCGCGAGCCGCAACACGGTGAACACCATGAACGGGCATACCAGCAGCGTCAGATCCACGGAGGAGAAGTCGCGCTCCTGAATGCCGTGGCGCAGCATGGCGGGCCCGTAGTAGCGGAACACCTGCAGGTAGCCCTTGCTCCAGCGCACGCGCTGCCGCCAGCTCTGGCGGAACGAGGTGGGCTGCTCGTCGTACAGAATCGCGCTGCCGCAGTAGCCGATGCGGTCGCCGTGCAGCACGCAGTCCATCGTGAATTCCATGTCCTCGGTGAGCAGATGGAACTTCCAGCCGTTGTTGCGTTCCATGATCTCGCGCGAGAACATGAAGCCCGTGCCCGCCACGTGGCAGCTCGAGCCGATCACCATGCGCGACGAATTGACGAACCGGGATTCGCGCAGGAACCACAGGGCCGTTCCGGAAGACACCCAGTTCTCGTTGAGGTTCACGGAGTTGCGGTAGCTGGTGAGCACCTTGAAGCCGGACTGGAAGGCCTTGTTCATCTCCTCCACGTAATGCACGTCGAGCCGGTTGTCCGCGTCGAACACGAAGAACGCATCGTAGCACTCGGCCATGCCCTGCCGCCCCATCTCGTCGAGCAGGTAGGTGAGCGCGTAGCCCTTGCCGATCTGTTCCTTGTTGAACCGTTCCACCACGTGGCAGCCCATGGAACGAGCGATGTCCGCCGTGTCATCGGTGCAGTTGTCCGCCACGATCCAGATGTCGATGAGCCGGCTCGGGTAGCTCTGCGACTGCAGGTCGCCGATCAGATGCGCGATCACGGCCGACTCGTTGCGCGCGGAGATGAGCACCGCGTAGCGTTTGTCCATCGGCGCGTCCGGGAACGCCTCGGGCTTGGCGAAGAACGAGACGAGCACATACGCCGCCTGATAGACCACCACGCACAGGCCCAGAATCATGATGAGCCAGTCGAGCACGTTGAGGATCGCCATCAGCGCCACCCGCCGCGGGGGTTGTCGGGATCGGCGGAGTCATCCGCCTCGGACGGGTCGCTGTCATCCTCGGTTCCCCTGAGCCCCTTCGCCGGCTTCGGCGCCTTGCCGCGCTGCGGGATGGCCACCGTCTCGGAGGCGTCCAGGTCCTCCGCGGTGGGGATGCTGTACGCCTTGCGCCTGAGGTCGTCGAGCTCCTCCTCCACCATCACGCGCCTGCTGGAACCCTGCGCGGCGCGGGGCATGTGGTCGGCCACCGGCTGGATCACGTGTTCGGTGAACGCCTCCGCGCCCTCCACGAGCTTCGACTTCTTGAGCGGCTTCGGGTCGCCCAGCAGCGGCGAGTCGATGAGCTCGTAGCGCTTGGTGTACACGGTGAAGATCGCCTGGAAGCTCGCGGCGACCGGCAGAGCAAGGAACGCGCCGAGAGCTCCGAACAGCGAGCCGAGCGCGAGCACCACCAGGAACGCAACCGCCGGGTTCAGGTCCATGGTCCGCTGCGAGATCTTGGGGCTCAGGATGAGGTTCTCGATCTGCTGGTAGACGATGATGTACGCGAGCACGCCCACGGCATACCATATGCCGCCGTTGATCCAGGCGAAGAGCACGGGCAACGCCCCGCCGATGTACGTGCCGACGGTGGGCACGAACTGCGAGGTCAGGCCGCAGAACAGGGCGAGCGGCAGCCAGTACGGCACGTTGAGTACCTCGAGGAAGACGGCCGTGCACACTGCATTGATGATGGCGAGGATGCCGCGCGAGAACAGGAAGTTGGAGATCTGGTCCTGCACCACCTGCCATACGAGCACGAACCGGCGCTGGCTGTCCGGGCTGAGCCACTGGCACAGGCTGCGGCGCATGCGCGGGCTGCACGCAGACACGTAGTAGGTGACCAGCGTGATCGTCATGACGTTGAGCAGCATGCTGCCGATGCTGCCCAGCGTGGTGGCGGCCTGCGTGGCGAAGTTGGTGACCCAGGAGGTCTGGATATTGTTGATGATCTCGGTGCCGAGGTTTTGGATGGCGGGCATGCGGAACGTCGTGTTGGCGGCCACGAACGCGGCGATCTGGTCGTAGGCGTCCGGCAGGCCCCGCACCAGGCTGATCATCTGCTGGACGAACATGTTGCCGAACATGCCGAGCAGGCCGACGATCACCACCACGAGCCCGACGAGCGTCACCGCGGACGCCGCGCCGCGCTTCCAGCCGTGCTTGACCATGGCGAGCACCAGCGGTTCCACGGCGAGCGCGATGAACACGGAGATGACCAGATCCACCACGAGGTATTCCAGTTCGCCGGCGGACCGCCATACGATGACGGCCAGATACACGGCGATCACGATGTACAGCAGTCCCCTGCCGAACCATTCCGGAGGCCGGCGCGGATCCCCCTTCGCCGGAAACACCGAAGCCAGATCGAACTGCTTGTCCTCGCGATGCTGTCGTGTCGTCTTGCCTTGTTCGCTCATAGACCCCATTATTGTGACGTTCGCTGACAAGCCCCGATCGTCCGTTCCCGCCGACGGTCCGCTGGGGTAGCATTGAGGCATGCTCAAGGTTTCGATCATCATCCCGGCGTGGAACGAAGAGGACCGCATCGAGGATTGCCTGACGTGCGCCACCGTTCAGACACGCGCACCCTACGAGGTCATCGTGGTGGACAACAAGTCCACCGACCGCACCGTTGAAGTGGTGGAACGCTTCATCGCCAGCCATCCCGGCACCCCGGTCCGACTCATCCATCAGGACGCCGAACAAGGGCTCATCCCCACGCGCAACGCCGGTCTCAACGCCGCCAAGGGCGACATACTGGGCCGCGTGGACGCTGACTGCATGCTCAAACCCGACTGGGTGGAAGTCGTCACCGGCATTTTCACCGAGGATCCGAAGGCCATGGGTGCCTCCGGACCGGTGGTTTACTACGACATGCCGCTCAAGAAGACCGGCCTTCGCGGCGACAACCGCACACGCCGGCTCATTTACCGGGCGGACGGTAACCAGACCATGCTGTTCGGCTCGAACATGGCCCTGCGCGCCACCGCATGGCGGGCCATTTGCGGCGAGGTGTGCCGCGACTACGAAGACGTGATGCACGAGGACGTGGACATCTCCCTGCATCTGCTCGGCAAGCATTTCAAGACGGTGTACTCCCCGCGCATGATCGTCGGCATGAGCGCGCGACGCATGGCCTCCGGGTTCGTCTCGTTCAAGCACTACACGGACCGGTTCCGCAACACGTTCGACGCCCATCCGCGCCACACGCGCTTCTTCCGCCCGGAGTACCTGCTGCGCGTGATGTGGCCGTTCATCCACTTCCTCTACCCCATCTACCAGCGGCAGATGGAACGCGAACACGTGGACTGCGCGGCCGCCGTGTGGCGCGACGAGCAGGCGCGCGTGCTGTCCGGAGCCAGCCAGCTGACGCACTGAGACACCGCCGGTTTCGCACGGCTGAGGCCCTCCTCCATGTTCGTCGCATGGCGGAGGGCCTCAATCGCTACGGAGCGTGGTCCGATGCAAGGATCGTCAGATCACATCAGGCTCTTGTAGATGGCCAGAATGTCCTCTTCGGTGGCCTTGCGCGGGTTGCCCGGGGTGCACACGTCGTTGAACGCGTCGTGGGCCAGCGGGGCGAGATCGGCCTCGGTGGCGCCCACCTCGGAGATCTTGGTCGGGTTCTTGAGGTCCACGGTCAGCTTGTGGACGGCCTGCACGGCTTCCTCGCGCACGGTTTCCAGATCGCCGGTGAAGGCGTCCGCCACGCCGAACGCGTCCGCGATGTCGCGGAACTTCTCACCGGTGTAGTCCTTGTTGTACTCCATGACCGGAGCCAGCAGAATGCCGTTGGCCACGCCGTGCGCCACGCCCAGACGGCCGCCCAGCGGGTGGGCCATGCCGTGCACCAGACCGAGGCCGACGTTGGAGTAGGCCATGCCGGTGATGTAGGAGGCGTACGCCATCTGCTCGCCGGCCGGCACGTCGCCGTCCGCGGACTTGGCGAGGTTCTTGGCGATCATGCGGATGGTCTGCATGCTCAGGCAGTCGGACAGCGCCCAGGCGCCCGGGGTGATGAAGCCCTCGATGGCGTGGGTCAGCGCGTCCAGACCGGTGGCGACCTTCAGGCCGCGCGGCATGGAGTCGGTCAGGTCCGGGTCCACGAAGGCGACGATCGGGATGTCGTGCGGGTCGACGGCCACGAACTTGCGCTTGTTCTTGGTGTCGGTGATCACGTAGTTGATGGTGGTCTCGGAGGCGGTGCCGGCGGTGGTGGGCACGCCGAAGATCGGGACGGACGGGTTCTTGGTGTCCGCCACGCCCTCGAGGCTCAGCACGTCGCCGAACTCCGGGTTGGCGGTGATGATGCCGATGCCCTTGCAGGTGTCCTGCGGGGAGCCGCCGCCCAGACCGATCAGGAAGTCCGCGCCGGAGGCCTTGAAGCGCAGTACGCCGTCCTGGATGCACTCGACCGGCGGGTTCGGCTTCACGTTGTCGAACACGTCGTAGGGCAGGCCGGCCGCATCGAGCACGTCGGTGACCTTCTTGACGGTGCCGGTCTCGAGCAGCACCGGGTCGGTGACGATGAACGCCTTCGTGAAGCCATGCTTCCTGGCCACCTCGGGGATCTCCTTGATGGCACCGCGTCCGAAGTATGCCGTCTGGTTGAAGATCATCCTGTACACCATAACGCTCTCCTTTAAGCTGGTTACTTTCATACCTACATGGGCTCCACGCCGTCATAGCGGATAGCCCATCGGCTTCCATAATAGTGAGCCGATTGAGCGTTCCCGCTCAAAACCGATAAGATTTGAACGAGAATCCCAGATGTTGGGACCCGCGGTGGGGCCGACTGACGGTCCGCTCCCTCTCGCAGTCTTCCCGCGTCCTTCCTGCGCACGATCGGTCCAACCTGCACGTCCGAATTCGCAGCTTGGACCGATCATGCGAAAAAACGGCCGTTTTGGAGGCCGAAAACTGCACGTTCGGTCCAACCTGCACCGGTGGCACCACAGGTTGGACCGGTCGAACGAAAACAGGCATCGCGTGCCGCGCCTTTGCCATTGAATCTGCCGTGTTTATGCTGGCCTGCCGGGTTTATGCTGGCCTTGGCCCGAACATGCGAAAACCCCGCAGGCCAAGCATTGCAAGGCATGCGGGGTTTCCCGTGGTGGCTCCGAGCGGCATCGATCCGCTGACCTAGCGATTTTCAGTCGCTCGCTCTACCAACTGAGCTACAGAGCCAGAGAATAGTGGTTGACCATTCCAGCGACCCCGGCCGGACTTGAACCGGTGACCTCCGCCGTGACAGGGCGGCGCTCTAACCAACTGAGCTACGGGGCCGTGTGTACTTCGCTTGCGCGAGGCAACGAATGAATATATTACAGGAATCATTCCATCGCGCAAGTCGCAACACCACACGGCGTGTTGCCGCATGATTCCGCGGTTTTAGCCGCTCCGCCGGCCAACTCCGGAGAATCCACCGGCATCGCAGCACCGCGTCAGAGCGCCGCGAATCCCGACACGCGGGCGACGGTCAGCTGCGCCATGTCGTAGAGATCCTCGGCATCCGAACTGTTGCCGTAGTAAAAGTCGCTGTACAGCTCGGGATGCTCCATCACCTGCATGAACAGGCCGATGAACATCACTATGCCCACAATGCCGATCAGCGTGATGACGGCACCGACCACAATGCCGGCGATCGCCATCCCCTTGCTCTTCTCCCCCGTGCGGTTGATCTGCACCAGCGCGATGATCGAGACGATCAGGCCGGCCGGTGCAAGGATGAAGCTCAGCGCGAATCCGACGATCGACAGGACGTTCCACCGGTCAATGGGCGAAGCGTAGCCACCCTGATAGCCGTACTGCCCGTAACCGCCATACGTGGGCTGGCCGGTCTGGGCCGCCCCCGGCTGACCGGTCTGCCCGTACTGGCTGTACACCCCTTGAGGGTACGGCTGCCCCTGACCGGGCCGACCATACTGGTCGTACTGTGGCTGATGCACGTACGTGGGCTGCGTATACGGCCGCTGAGACTCGGACTGCGCCGACTCGGTGCGCTCAGCGGCAGCGGCGGCCGGATTCGGAGCCGCAGCCGGCTGACCGTACTGCGGCGTCTGAGCATACTGTTGCGTCTGGGAAGGCTGAGGCTGGACCGGCTGCGGTGCCGGGGAAGGGTTCTGAGAATCGATGTTGTTTTCGCTCATACGCCAAGTCTAGAACCGATCCCCCGTAAACGCCACCCGGCATAGCTCAGTAGCAGTCCCACTGGTATTCGGCCTTGGTGAAATCCCGCTCGCGCAGCGCCTGCGCAGGCATGAACACGTGACCTATGCCGTTGTCCCCCAGCATCATGGAGAACTCGATGCTGTTGATCTGCGCCACCATGACCAGATCGCCGCCGTCATCCATCCACGTGCGCGGATCGTCCTGTGTGAACATGGGATGCCCGCCAAGCCGATGCCCGTCCGCGCTGAGCAGCTGGAACATCCGCTCGGAAGCCTCGTCGTATTCCTCGTCGTACAGGTCCCGAGCGTCGCCTCCCAGCAGGTCGAGGCATTCGTCCAGCAGCGGTTCGAAGCCCGCATCCGTGGTATCCATGGCACTCATCACGGACTCACCGCACAACTTGTAGGTCACGTCCGGGCCGGTGAACGGCAGATTGTACGCCTCGTCAGGCCATTGCGGCTCCACCGCACGCGCGCCGGCAAGCAGCGCCGCAGGCACGTACCTGATTTGCCAGGGAAGGTCGGCCTCGGCGTCCGCGGCAAGGAACACCTGCAGCAGACCATCGTCGGGGTAGCCGTCCAGCTTGGGCAGCAGGGCGAAGTTCCATTGCGCCAGCAGATAAAGCGGGGCGCCCGTGGCCGGGTCACGCGGCTCGTCCCACCCTGCGGGCAGCGGGTACGGACCGCCGTACTTCGTGTCCATGAGTTCCGGCCGCGCCAATGCGGACACAGGCATGGAACGCAGCGCCCCGGATTCACGGACGAGAGAGCCGTCCGCCGCCTGCACGTACAGCTCCACGGCGGGTATGGCGGTGCGTTCCCTCACCATGGTCGCCAGCTGCTCGGTCAGCCCCTCCACCGTACGGATATCGTTCACACTCATGGTGACCCCTTCCTGTCAAGGTGCATGGAACGGCCATCGTTCCCGACCTTGATCCCAGCATATCCGAACGCAACGGCAGCCGCGCGCAACGACAACGGGCGGGACGCACGCGGGGCCACGGCCATAGGGCCATAGTCCCGCACGCGTCCCGCCCGTGCGAATGCAGCCGTTCCGTCGGCGGCGACCGATCGGAGGGTCAGCCGATCAGATCAGTCGGCCTGCTTCCAGTGCTCCACGTCGATGTGGTGCTCCGGGTTGGCCTGCCAGGCGTCCCACGCGGACTTCACGATGTCCTCCACGTTGTACTTGGCGTGCCAGCCCATCTCCTCGTTGATGCGCTTCGGGGAGCCGATCAGGTGCGGCGGATCGCCGGCGCGGCGGCCCTGCACGTGCTCCTGGAACGGCAGGCCGGTGACCTTCTTGAGCTCGTCGACGATCTGGCGCACGGAGGTGCCCTCGCCGGTGCCCACGTTGAAGGCGTCGTACTTGCGCTCGTCGCGGTCCAGATACTTCAGGGCGGCCAGATGCGCGTCGGCAAGGTCGGAGACGTGGATGTAGTCGCGCACGCAGGTGCCGTCCGAGGTCGGGTAGTCGTCGCCGAAGATGAGCGGCGCCTTGCCCTTCTTCAGGCGGTCGAGCAGCATGGGGATGAGGTTGAGGATGGCCGGGTCCTCGAGCTCCACCGGGCCGCAGCCGGCCACGTTGAAGTAGCGCAGCGCGCAGAAGCGGATGCCGTAGGTGCCCTCGCAGGCGCGGGCCATCCACTCGCCGAACAGCTTGGTCTGGCCGTAGGGGTTGATGGGGAGCATGGGAACCACGTCCTCGGGGACCACGTCGACCGGCGGCACGCCGTAGGTGGCGGCGGAGGAGGAGAACACGAGCTTCTTGGCGTTCTTGGACTTGGTCATGCCGGTGAGCACGTTGAGCATGCCGTTGATGTTCTGCTGGTAGTACCACAGCGGCTTCTCGACGGATTCGCCCACCTGCTTGCGGGCGGCGAAATGGATGACGGCCTCGACGTTCTCCGCGTCGAGGATCTCGGCCAGACGCTCGCCGGCGCCCGGAGCGGCGATGTCCATGCCGTACAGCCGGGCACCTTCGATGCGCGTGGGCTTGCCGAAGCTCAGATCGTCGACGACGACGACGTTTTCGCCGGCCTGATGAAGGGCGTGGACCACATGGGCGCCGATGTAGCCGCAACCGCCAGTGACGAGTACAGTCATGTGTAGCCTTCCTTGGAGCTTTGCATCGCACGAAAAATGTTCGATTTTGCTCCGATTTTGTTATCTTTTGACAGTTTCGAGTATAGCATGCGCACAGCGCAAACACACACCGCCCGCATACCTATACCATTGTCTCGCGGTTACAGGATGTTTGGTGATATTGCAACCATTCCCAGTACAAGGAGCGAGCACATGGCGCTTACGGACCATCCGACCTACGAGCACGGCACACTGACCGGCGAGGAGCTGCAGCGCCTGCATCCGGTCAAGTCCTTCGTGCGCCGGTCCGCCCGTCTGGACGATCGCCTGCAGCGCGCGTGGGACCGCTACGCCGGCCACTTCCTGCTCGCCATGCCCGCCGGCGCGCGCGATCTGGAAGTGGCCGACGACTTCACGTTCGACCGCGACTTCGCGCGCAGGGCGTGGGGCAACGACCACGACCTCGTGATCGAGGTGGGCAGCGGGCAGGGCGAGAACGTGGCCGCCGCCGCCAAGGCGCATCCGGAACTGAACTTTCTGGCACTCGAGGTGTATGACCCGGGCGTGGCCCACGCGCTGCTGTTCGCCGGGCGCGACGGTCTGGAAAACCTTCGCGTGGCGCAGGTGGATGCCCAGAATTTCTTCGCCCATCTGGCGGACGGCGTGGCCGCGGAAATCTGGACGTTCTTCCCGGACCCGTGGCCCAAGATGCGCCACCACAAGCGGCGGATCGTGCAGCCGTCGTTCGCCGCGCACGTGCACCGGGCCCTTGCGGACGGCGGCGTGTGGCGCATCGCCACGGACATCGAGGACTACGCGCTGCACGTGCATGAGGTGATGGACGACGGTTCGCTGGGATTCGTCAACGCGGGCTCGATCACCGTGAATCTGCCCACCGAGCACGTGGGCAAGGGCAACGCGGACGAGGCCGCCGCCCTCCCCCACGCCGACTTCACGGAATCGGAACGCTTCGAGGGGCGCATCCTCACCAACTTCGAGAAAAAAGGCCTTGCGGCGGGCCGCGTGATCCACGATTTCACCTACCGCAAGGCCTAGCCGTCACAAGCCGCCAACGAATGAGGGGTTGCACGGGACATTCTCCCATGCAACCCCTCGCTGGCTTTCAGAGCGGCTCGGACGCCGACGGACCCGTGCTCACTCCAGCTCCACCGCTCCGGTGTAGAGCTGGTAGTACTCACCCTTCTGCGCAATGAGCTCGTCGTGCGAGCCGCGTTCGATGATGCGGCCGTGGTCGAGCACCATGATCACGTCCGAGTTGCGCACGGTGGACAGCCGGTGCGCGATCACGAACACCGTGCGGCCCTTCATGAGCGCATCCATGCCGGCCTGCACCACTTCCTCGGTGCGCGTGTCGATCGAGCTGGTCGCCTCGTCCAGAATCAGCGCGGGCGGGTCGGCCACGGCGGCGCGGGCGATGGAGATGAGCTGGCGCTGACCCTGTGACAGGCCGGAACCGTCGCCCTCCAGCACGGTCTGGTAGCCGTCCGGCAGCATGCGGATGAAGCCGTCCGCATTCACCAGCCGGGCCGCCTCGATGCACTCCTCGTCGGTGGCGTTGAGCTTGCCGTAACGGATGTTCTCCATCACGGTGCCGGTGAACAGGTTCACGTCCTGCAGCACCACGCCGAGCGAGCGGCGCAGGTCGGGCTTGCGGATGTTCGCCACGGAGATGCCGTCGTAGAGGATCTGGCCTTCCTGAATGTCGTAGAACCGGTTGATGAGGTTCGTCACCGTGGTCTTGCCGGCGCCGGTCGCGCCCACGAGGGCGATCTTCTGGCCGGGCTTGGCGAACCACGTGATGTCGTGCAGCACCGGCTTGGCAGGGTCGTAGCCGAACGTCACATCCGTGAAGCGCACGTCGCCGCGCAGCAGGGTGAGCCGCCCGTCCGGCGAGGTGACCGCCTGCTCCCTAGCCTTGACGGCCACCTCGCGGGACTGGCCCTTGAGCTGCTCCGCCGCCCTGAGCGAACGCGTGCCGTCATCCCCGGCCTCGCGCTTCCACGCCCAGTGACCGGTTTCGCGGTCGGTTTCGGTCATGGTGCGGCCGTCGGAGCCGAGCTCCACGTTCACCAGCGTCACGGTGCCGCCGTCGGCCTCCGCGGGTTCGTCCATCAGCGCAAAGATGCGGGAGGCGCCGGCGAGCGCCATCATCACCATGTTGAACTGCATGGAGACCTGACCGATCGGGTTGATGTACGAGCGCGAAAGGGTCAGCAGCGAAACCAGCGTGCCCAGGGTGAGCGGGCCAGCGCCGGACAGGCCGAAGTTGCCCACGCCGGACAGCGCCATCGCTCCGCCCACGATGGCGAGCAGGATGTAGAGCACGTAGCCCATGTTGCCCACGATCGGCATGGTGACGTTACCCCACGTGTTCGCCTCGGCGGACGCCTCGAACAGCTCCTCGTTCTTCTCGTCGAAGGTCTTCTGGATGGCGGCCTCGTGGTTGAACACCTTGATGACCTTCTGGCCGTTGACCGACTCCTCCACGAAGGCGTTCACGTCGCCCAGCCAGTGCTGCTGCTTGACGAAGAAGCGGCCGGAGCGGGAGATCACCTTGCGCATGATCACGAACAGCAGCACGGTGAACAGCATCACGAACAGGGTGATCGGCACCGACAGCCAGAGCATGGAGATCACGGCGGCGATCACGGAGATCATGGAGGAGAACATCTGCGGGAACGACTGGCTGATCGCCTGGCGCAGCGTGTCCGTGTCGTTGGTGTAGCGGCTCATGATGTCGCCGTGCTCGTTGGCGTCGAAGTAGCGGATCGGCAGGCGCTGCTGGTGGGCGAACATGTCGTCGCGGATCTTCTTGAGCACGCCCTGCTCCACGGTGACGATGAGCCACATCCACAGCCATCCGGCGATGATGCCGGCCGCGTACAGGCACCCCATGAGCGTCAGGGCGCGGATGAGCGGCGTCCAGTCCGGGTTTGCCTGCCCCACCATCGGCAGGATGTATGAGTCAATGAGCGACTGGAGGAACAGCGCGGAGCCGGCCTGTGCGGCGGCGCCCACGAGGATGCACGCCACGATGGCCACCACGCGCCACCGGTACCGCATGATGTATCCGAAGATGCGTTTGGTGGTGCCGGGCGCGGCCTTGCCCATGGCGGGCTTGCGCTGGGAGAACTTGCGGTTGTCCGTGTTGACTTTGGTATCGGCCATTACAGGGCGCCTCCTTCCTGGGTGCCTTCCTGGGGTTCGGCGGGCGCGGCCGCTTCCTCGGGCCGGCCTTGGTTCTTGGTCTGGGATTCGTAGATGGACCGGTACTCGTCGCAGGTTTCCAGCAGTTCGGCGTGGGTGCCACGGTCCATGATGCGCCCCTCGTCCATGACGAGAATCATGTCCGCGTCCTCCACTGAGGCGAGGCGCTGGGCGATGATGATCTTCGTGGTGTCCGGGATCTCGTCGCGGAACGCCTGACGGATGAGCCGGTCGGTCTTGGTATCCACGGCGCTCGTCGAATCGTCGAGGATGAGGATCTTCGGCTTCTTCAGCAGCGCGCGGGCGATGCACAGACGCTGGCGCTGACCGCCGGAGACGTTGGTGCCGCCCTGCTCGAGCATCGTGTCGTACTTGTCCGGGAACTCCTGCACGAATCCGTCGGCCTGCGCAAGCTGCGCGGCGTGGCGGATCTCCTCGTCGGTGGCGTTCGGGTTGCCCCACCTGAGGTTCTCGGCGATGGTGCCGGCGAACAGCACGTTCTTCTGCAGCACCATGGCCACCTGGTCGCGCAACGCCTCCAGATCGTATTCGCGCACGTCGCGGCCGCCCACCTTGAGCGAGCCGGATGACACGTCGTACAGGCGGGGCACAAGCTGCACGAGGCTCGACTTCGCGGAGCCTGTCCCGCCCACGATGCCCACGGTCATGCCGGAGCGGATCGTGAGATTGATGCGGTCGAGCACCGGCTTCTCGGAGTTGTCCGAGTAGCGGAAGGTCACGTCGTCGAATGCGATCGAGCCGTCCGCCACGGTCTCGACCGGATGGTCCGGGTTGGTGACCGTGCTCCTCTCCTGCAGCACCTGGCACACGCGCTCGGCGGAGGCCTGGGAGATGATGACCATGACGAAGATCATGGAGAGCATCATCATGGCCATGAGGATCTGCATGGCATAGGTGACCAGCGCGGTCAGGTCACCGGTGGTCAGGCCCACGGCCGGATCGTTGCCGGAAGCGACGATCTGGTTGGCACCCATCCAGGAGATCATGAGCATGGAGCCGTAGATGCACAGCATCATGATGGGCATGTTGAAGCTCATGATGCGATCGGCCTTGGAGAAGTCCTTGAAGATGCGCTGCGAGATGCGGGTGAACTTGTTGATCTCGAAGTCCTCGCGGTTGAACGACTTCACCACGCGCACGCCCTGCAGGTTCTCGTCCACCACGTTGTTGAGCTTGTCGTACGTGCGGAACACGCGCTTGAACACCGGGTGGACCAGCACCGCCAGTCCGCACAGGCCGATCGCCAGAATCGGCACGCAGGCCAGGAATACCAGCGAGATGGACGGGCTGATGCGGAACGAGAAGATCCAAGCGACCACCACCATGATCGGCGCGCGCACGCCCATGCGGATCATCATCGAATAGGCCATCTGCAGGTTCGTCACGTCCGTGGTGAGGCGGGTGATGAGCGATCCGGTGGAGAAACGGTCGATGTTGGTGAAGCTGAACGCCTGCATCCGCTCGAACTGGTCGTGGCGCAGGTTCTTGGCGAATCCGGCGCCGGCGATGGCCGAGTACCGTCCGGCCATGAAGCCGCAGGCCAGGGAGACCATGGCACACAGGAGCAGGATCACGCCGAATTTGATGATGGCCGGCATGGACCCGCCGGTGATGCCCTCGTCGATGAGCGAGGCCATGACCGTGGGGATGAGGATCTCCAGAATGGCTTCCACGGCCACGAATGCGGGCGCGAGCACGCTCGCCTTCCGGTATTCGCGCAGGGATGCGCCCAGTGTGCGGAACAGATGCCTGGGTTTGGCGGGCTCGTCCGCCCGCCCGCGCCGTTCGACTGATGCGTCGGTCACTTGCCTTCCTCCTTCGTTTCCTTCGTTGTGAATGTGTTCGTTTCCTTGGTTTCGTAGGCCCGCTGCGCCGCGTCGATGTTCGCGCGCATACGGTGGATGTAATCGTGGAGCGCGGCCTTTTCCCCGTCGGTGAAGCCTGCGACGAGAAGGCTTTCCATGCGTTCGCCGTTGGCCTTGAGGTCGTTCACGATCGCATCGGCCTTGCCGGTGAGCACGATGCGCTTGCACCGGGCGTCGTGCGCGACCGGCTCCCGCTCGATGAGACCCTTCTTCTCCATGAGGGCGAGCACACGAGACGCGGTGGACCTCGTGATGCAGAACTTTTCCTCGATGGTGTGCTGGTAGATCTCCCGGTCGCGGTTGCGCGCCAGAAAAAGGATGATGTGCGCGTTGCCGCCGGTGGCCTCCCGGGCGCTCTCCGGCATCGACTCGCCGAGATAGCGGTTCACGGCCTTGCCGAGCGCCCTCATTTCCATGCTGAGTACGTGTTGGTCCATCGCATCACCCCTGCCGCGCGTTTTTGTTGCATATGCAACTGATTCATGCACTGAGAGCAGTGTAATGCGTCCCATATACAACAGTTGCAGATGCAACAATCGGCGTGTTGGGGAGGAAAAAACGAAATCCGGTTCACGCCTTTTTTCGGCGGACAACGTGTGAACCGGGCCCATGTTCGAATGGATTATGGCCTTCCCTGCAATTCCGGCACTTCTCCCGCACTGCGATGTGCAGGCATGCGCAGATGTGTGCGCTTGCCGGTTCACACGTTTTATGCGAAACAAACGCGTGAACCGGCAAACCGCCCCGGTTCAGCGCTGGAACACGTCCGGATGCTTCGGATCGCCCGGCTCATCGGTCAACAGGCCCTCCAGCCCCAAGAAGGCGTGCCAGAATTCGAGCGGCTGGCCGTACGGCGTGGCATCCGCCCCATGCGCCTGAAGATTCCACTTGGCCTCAAGCACGTCCTCCTCGCGGATGCCGTCGAAGTAACTCTCCAACCGGTCGCGGTTCGCCGGATCGTAGAACAGCGAGCCGATGATCTCCGTCAGACGCTCGGCACGCAGGATGGGCAGGGAGTCCCAGTGGCGCAGCTCGATGAAGTTCTTGAGGCGCACGTCGTTGAAGTGCGTGGAGATCACATGATTGATCTCGTACGGGTTGAGTTCGCGGTCCGGGTACACGTCCGCAGCGTTCTCGTAGAACGCCGGGTGGTGCAGCTCCTTGCCGGAAAGGCCCTCGGCCTCCGGGGTGTGCGTGAGGTCGGCGAACATGAGCGGCGTGGACAGCACGTCCACCGCGTAGTCCTCCCAGCCGAAGCGCGGGTCGAACAGGCCGGGGATCACGTTGGTGCGCTGGAAGTCCAGAAAGTCCCACATGCGTTGGCGCAGCAGCGGCCACGGGTTCTCCTGCCCCTCGAAGTACGGGGTGTTGCGGAAATACCAGGCAAGGATCGGGCCGATCACCGTGCCGAGGCGCATCTTGTCGATCGCATCGCGCTCATCCACGAAGTCGATGCTCACCTGCGTGGAGGCGGAGCAGCGCATCATGCACGGACCGAACTGGCCCACACGGCCCAGATAGGCGGTCATGGCGTCGTAGCGATCCTTGGGGTTCACCTTCACATCTGCGTAGCTGGACTTGGGCTGGTAGCCGTAGTTGACCAGACGGAAGTCGAGGTCCTCGAGCGCGGCATCCACCTCGCGGCGGAACGAGCGGTACAGGGCGTGCAGATCGCTCGGCTTGGAGAGAATGCCCAGGGAGCATTCCACCTGCCCGCCCGGCTCCAGCGACACGGCGATGCCTTCGCGGCCGAGCCCCACCAAATGCCCGTTCTCCCAGTACTCCTTATCCTTGTCGTAGTAGGGGGCGATGCGCTTGAGCAGCGTTTCGATGCCATTGGGCTCGTAGTAGCTGACGGCGGTGTCGTCTGCATTGTGCACGGGCAGATGCTCGATCTCCACGCCGAAACCACCGGTGCCGCGCTTCGACTTGCCGTTCTCGAAGAACTTGAGGAGGCTGGCGACGTGCTTGGGGTTCGGCTTGGTCAGCAGATGTGCATAACTGGTTCTCGGTGCGCTCATGGGACTCAGCTTAGCGGACGGCGGGCGGACGGGCGGCGGCCTGTCCATACGGAAAATCGATAACGGGCTCTTGCTTGGCAACCGCCGGTCATGAGACGCCGAAAAACAGTACCCACTCCGTCATCCCGAGCGGAGCCGGTTAGGGCGGAAGTGAAGGATGGCAGGAGGAAAACTCGCGCCTCCACCCCTCTCTCTCCGGCCCTCCTACGCGTACGTTTTCATATCAGCCGATACAATGTACGCCACTGAGCCGCCATACGTGTACGTTTCCGTATCGGCCGATATGTTTTACGCCATCTGACCGCTCCCCATGTACGTTTTCATATCGCACGATACAAATCACGCCACCCAGCCGCCGTCAGCGTACGTTTTCGTATCACCGGCCCCTCGGCCCGTCAGCAACACGATCATCCGCCACGACGGCGAAGGCGGCTGCAAAGCAAACCCCCGGGGCCGCCGAGAAATCAGTCGGCCTTGGTCAGGTTCTTCTTTGCAGCCGCAATCATGAGCTTCAACCGGTTGAGCTGGTTGGCCTCCGAGGCACCAGGATCGTAGTCGATGGACACGATGTTGGCCTGCGGGTACACGCGGCGGATCTTGCCGAACATGCCGCGGCCGGTCACATGGTTGGGCAGACAGGCGAACGGCTGCGCGCACACCACGTTCGGGGCGCCGGTCTCGATGAGTTCCACGATCTCGCCGGTGAGCAGCCAGCCTTCGCCGGCCTGCACGCCGATGGACGTGACGGTGGCCGCCTTGTCACGCAGCTTGTCCACGGGCCACGGAACCTCGAACTTGCCGTGACTGGCCTCGAACGCCTTGACCATGGGCCGGCGATACAGGTCCGCGATGCGGCGGATCATGTGGTTCATCTTGAGGTTGCCGCCGGTGCCGAGATGCTCCTCGTTCCAGTCGGCCGAGTAGATGCCGTTGAGCATGAAGTCGCAGATGCCCGGCAGCACGGCCTCGCAGCCCTGCTCCTCGATGAGGTCCACCACATGGTTGTTGGCGTCCGGATGGTACTTGACGAGGATCTCGCCCACCACGCCCACGCGCGGCTTGCGCGGAATGTCCAGCAGGGGCAGTTTGTCGAACGCTTCGGTCATGCGCCGGATGAGATGGCCGTAGGTGAGCAGACCCGGACGGCGGTAGTGCTTCGCGTACGTGGCGGAGTAGCCGTGGTGCTCGATGGTCTCGCGCGTGATGGTGTCCCACAGGCGGTACAGCCGGTTCGCGGAGCCGGGTTCGGCCTCGTACGGGCGCACGCGCAGCAACAGCTGGGAGAGGATGTCTCCCAGATAGAACGCCTTGACCGCGCGGTGGGCGAGCGCCGGCGTGGCGGAGAAGCCCGGGTTGTCGTTGAATCCCTGCACGGACAGTGCGATGATCGGCACGTAGTCGTAGCCGGCGTCCGCAAGCGCCTTGCGCAGCAGCGCCAGATAGTTGGTGGCTCGGCACATGCCGCCGGTCTGCGTAATCACGAGCGCGCAGCGGTGGGGATCGTACTTGCCGGTGAGGAACGCGTTGACGAGCTGGCCCACCACGATGATCGCGGGGAAGCAGGCATCGTTGTTCACGTACTTCACGCCGGTTTCGATGTCCTCCTGACTGGCGTGCGTGAGCAGTTCGAACTTGTAGTGGCCGGACGTGAACACGCTCTTGAGCAGGGAGAAGTGCACCGGGCTCATCTGCGGGGCGAGCACGGTGTACGTGCGCGACATCGCCTTGGTGAACGGGTGGAGCGTCTTGTACTTGGTCAGCGACGGCTTGACATCCGCGGAGCTCTTCGGTTCCTTCACTCCTTCGGTTCCGGCCGAGGAGCCAGCGGAATCAGAGGCAGGGCAGCCGTGCGAGACGGCTCCGCCCTGCACGCCCCGCTTGGAGGCGCCGACGGCAATACCGGAGGTTTCGGAGATGTCGCGCTTGGCCACGAATCCGGCGAGTTCGGCTATGGTGGCCTTGGCTTCGTCGAGGCTCACGTGCTCGCTCGTCATGCCCTTGGCCACGATGTCCACCGTGGTCTGGTCTGCGGTGGCCCGATCAGCGGCCCGATCAGCGCCCGCGGCCGGCGCGAACTGCCCGGCGAGCGGGTGGCGCGGCTTGGTGGAGGTGTCGATGATCGCCTGATCGAACGGCTCGCGGGAGGTCTTCACCCACCCGGTCGTCCTGCCGGGCTCGCGGCCGGAAGCGCCATCGGCTTCTCCGGTGCCGTCGCTCAGCCCCTCGCGCTTGGTGGGTATGGCGGTCACGCCGGCGCCCAGCGCCATCCGGTCGCGGCGGTCGCGCTCCTCCATGGCGGCCTTGAGCGAGCGCAGGCGGATCTTCGCCGCGCCCAGGTTGGAGACCTCGTCGATCTTGAGCTGCGTGTACACGTCGCCCTTGTCCGCGAGGATCTCCTGCACCTGATCGGTGGTGATGGCGTCCACGCCGCAGCCGAAGCTCACGAGCTGCACGAGCTGCAGGTTCGGGTATTCGGACACGAAGCGGGCCGCCTCGTACAGGCGCGAATGGTATGCCCACTGGTTGAACACGCGCAGCGGCATCTTGTGGTCGGCGTCGAACGAGGGCACGGTCTTGCGGAACCCGTCGGCCTCGCGGTTGGCCTCGAGGGCGCGCTGGGCCTTGTCGTCGTTGAGGTATTCGGTGATCTTGGGCATGTGGTGCGGGTCGAGCTCGCACACCGAATCCTCGGAGAGCACGGCCATGCCGAGCGCGCAGATCGTCTCCGGAATGCCGTGGTTGACCTCCGGGTCGATGTGGTACGGGCGGCCGGCGAGCACCACGCCGCGCACGTGATGCTCCTGCATGTAGGCGAGCGCGCGCAGGCCCTCCTGCTTGACGTCGTTCTTGAAGACGGCGTCCTCGCGGTAGGCGGCGGTCACGGCCAGTTCGGCCTCCTCGCGGGTCACGCCGTCCGCGGCGAACACCTCCGCGATGCGGTCGACCATCTTGTCCTTGTTGGCGAGGTTGAAGTACGGGCGCATGAATTCCACGCCGTCGGCCTGAAGGTCCGGCATGTTCGCCTCGATCACCACCGGGTAGTTGGCCACGATCGGGCAGTTGTAGCGGTTCTGCGTGTCCGGCACAAGCTGCTGCTCGTAGGAGACGCACGGGTAGAAGATGCGCTTGACGCCCTTGGCGATCAGGTCGCGGATGTGGCCGTGCACCAGCTTGGCGGGGTAGCAGATGTTCTCCGAGGCGATGGAATCCATGCCCTCCTCGAACATCTTGTGGTCGGAGCGCCCGGAGATGATCACGCGGAAGCCCAGGTTGGTCAGCAGCGTGAACCAGAACGGGTAGTCCTCGTACATGTTGAGCACGCGCGGAATGCCGATGTCCCCGCGGGTCGCCTTGGCCGGAGTGAGGCGGCGGTAGGCGAATGCGCGCTTGTACTTGAAGTCGTAAAGGTTCGGCCGGTCGGAACGCTTCCTGTTCTTGTCGCCGCCGCGCTCGCAGCGGTTGCCGGTCACGTAGCGCGAGCCGTCCTCGAATTCGGTGATGGTGAGCTTGCAGTGGTTCTGGCACAGCTTGCACACGTCGTGCGTGGTGGTCATGCTCAGGTGGTCGAGCGCCTCGCCGGTGAGCATGGTGGACACGGGGTGGCTGCCGTCCTCAGACTCGGCCGGGCAGTGCATGCGGGCGGTGAGGGCCGCGCCGTACGCGCCCATGAGGCCGGCGATGTTCGGTCGCGTCACCTCGCGTCCGGTGAGCAGTTCGAAGGCGCGCAGCACGGCGTCGTTGAGGAACGTGCCGCCCTGCACCACCACGACCGGGCCGAGCGCGTTGGCGTCGCGCAGCTTGATCACCTTGTACAGCGCGTTGCGCACCACGGAGTAGCACAGTCCGGCGGCGATGTCCTCCGGGGCCGCGCCCTCCTTCTGCGCCTGCTTGACGGACGAGTTCATGAACACCGTGCAGCGCGAGCCCAGATCGGCGGGCGCCTTGGAGCGCAGCGCCTCCTGGGTGAACTCCTGAATGGTCAGGCCCAGTGACTGGGCGAAGGTCTGCAGGAACGAGCCGCAGCCGGACGAGCAGGCCTCATTGACGCAGATCGAATCGATCACGCCGTCGTTGACGTCCATGTACTTCATGTCCTGACCGCCGATGTCGATCACGGCCGTGACTCCGGGGCTGATCTCCTCGGCCGCGCGGTAGTGGGCCATGGTCTCGACCACGCCCTCGTCGATGTGCAGACCGGCGGTGATGAGGCCCTCGCCGTAGCCGGTGGCGCAAGCGCGCGCGATGTACGCCCCCTCGGGCATGGCGGCGGTGATGGCCTTGACGATGTCCGCGGCGGCCAGCAGCGGGTTCTCCTTGTGCGTGGCGTAGGAGGACCACACGATGGTCTTGTCGTCGTTGACGAGCGTGGCCTTGATGGTGGTGGAGCCCGCGTCGATGCCCAGGAAGTGCGGGCCGTGCGCGCCCTCGAGGTTGCCCACGGCGATCTTCTGTTTGGCGTGGCGTTCGTCGAATTCGCGCTTCTCCGCGTCGTTGAGGAACAGCGGACGGATGGTGCGCGCGGTGTTGGGCCGGTTCTTGAGCGAGTCCAGTGCGGCGAGCACGCCGTCGAGGGTAGCAAGGTCGAAGTGGCCCTGCGATTCGACCTCGGAGAGGGTCTGGGATTCCTCGTTGGAGAAGTGCAGCGGGTTGCTGGCATCCACGGCCTCCGCGGTCTCCTGCGAGGCCTTGCCGTCGCCGTGGCGCTTGACCTTGAGCGTGGCAAGCCCGTCCTTCATGTCCTCAAGCATGCAGAACGCGGGGCCGAACGGGTCGTTCACGTCCTCGGAAAGCGGGTTGCCCTCCACGCCGGCCGTGCGCTCCACGGTCGCCTTGGCAGCCTCGCCGGCCTCCAGCGCGGCGCCGTACGCCACGTACAGGTGGGCGTTCTCGGGCACGATGTAGTTGTCCACCTTGCCTTCGAGGATGCGCTTGAACGCCTCGCGCAGCTCGGACATGAAGAACAGCGGGCCGCCGAGGAACACGATGTTGCCCTTGACCGGGCGCCCGCAGGCGAGGCCGGCGATGGTCTGGGTGGCCACGGCCTGGAAGATGGAGGCGGCCAGATCCTCCTTGTCCGCGCCGTCGTTGATGAGCGGCTGGAGGTCGGACTTGGCGAACACGCCGCAGCGGGAGGCGATCGGGTACAGCGTCTTGTAGTGCTTGGCGTATTCGTTGAGGCCGGGCGCGTCGGTGTTGAGCAGCGTGGCCATCTGGTCGATGAACGCGCCGGTGCCGCCCGCGCACGAGCCGTTCATGCGCTGTTCGGGCACGGGTTTCAGGTACGTGATCTTCGCATCCTCGCCGCCGAGCTCGATGATCACGTCCGCCTCGGGATGCGTGGCGCTGATCGCGTCGGTCTCCGCGATGACCTCCTGGATGAACTCGCAACCGAGCTGGTTGGCGAGCTCCAAGCCGCCGGAGCCGGTGATGGCGAAGCGGATCGGACGGTTCTCCATGCCCTTGGCCTTCAGGGATTCCTTGACGTCCGAGAGCAGACCGGACACGGCCTGACGCACGTTCGCGTGATGGCGGCGGTAATCGGAGAACAGGGCGTCCGCAAGATCGTTGGAGTCGCCCAGCACCACGGCCTTGACCGTCGTGGAACCGATGTCCAGTCCCACGCGCAGCGTTCCCGTCGCTTCAACCATACTTACCTCAATCGTCTCTTGGTCCGGGACTGGACGGCCTGCGACGAGAATGCCGCACTGTCCGCCGCACGAATGCCGTACGGGTGGCGTACGACGGACGTGCGGGCGTAAACCGTCCTTGGGCCCGGCTGCCCACTAGTAGCTAATCTAGTCCGCGCCGTGCCAAGCGCCGAACCTCCCGGTGTGATTTAGCCAACAAAGAACGCCAAACCCGACAGTGCTTCACGCATTGACGGGAACGGCGGCGGCGATCACGGGCGTATGACGGCGCACTTGCGCACCCCTTCCGTGTCTCATATCGCCACCGATCCACGTAACGGAGGCGGTTTGAGACAGAAACGGCCCCTCCCGCGTCTCGAATCGCCACCGATTCCGCGCACGGCCGTTCCACGTGGCCACTGCACCCGATCGCCACGCACAGCCACCGTGCCCGGTCACCCTGCACGGCCACATAATCCCTCGAATTGAGACATATCTCACACTGGCTTGATTTTCAGCCGGTTCCCAGATTTCCTACACCGAACGCCCAACCGCAATTTTTAGGCTCGGAACCGTCGGACGGTCGGGAGCCGTCCCGCCACGCGGCGCAAACCGCAGAACCATTCGCATCGCATCATCGCTTCGTCAGGGGGGAACGCATGAACGCCAACGCCACGAAAACGCTCATCGCCGTCGTTGCAGGACTCGCCGTGATCGGCGATGCCTTCCTGCTGCTCGTCAAGCCGCATCTGAACGCAGGGGGCTCCGCTTCCGCATCCGCTTCGGGCACGATCGGAAGATCGTCCGCCGGGTCGGGGACCGGCGGGTCCGCCTCCCCATCGGTCGGTTCTTCGGCCTCGGGTTCCTCCGGCACAGACACGACCGACGCAGGATTGGCGGACGGCACGTACACCAGCGTCGCCACACCCAACGAATACGGCGAGGTGCAGCTACAGGTCACCGTCTCCGGCGGCAGGATCACCGACATCGCGGCCATCGCCTACCCGAACCACACCAGCCGGTCGCAGGGCATCAGCGCGCAGGCCATCCCGCAGCTCATCGACCGGGCAATCAGCGCGCAAAGCTCGGACATCCAGTTCGTCTCCGGCGCGACCGAGACCTCCACGGCATTCGCCAATTCGCTGCAGGATGCCATCAACCAGTCGCTCAACGCCGGAAAGTAGACGGAGCCCAGCCATGGCCGTCAGCCCATCCATACCCGCCCCCACAGGTGCAGCACACGTGCCCGCACCGCTCATCCGCGCACGCGTGGTGCACGCCATGACCGTCCCGTTCACCCTGCAGCTGGTCGCCGCCCCGGGCATGCCGCCGAACCGATTGGAGGCATTGGCCGACCGGGCCGCAGTGCAATGCAAGGCGTGGCTCGACCATGCGGAAACCGTGTTCTCCCCGTTCCGCGCGGATTCAGCGGTGTCCCGCGCCCGGCTCGGTGACTGGTCCGCCCTGCTGACGGATCCCGACTTCGCCGAAGTGCACATGCTCATCAAGCAGGCGGAGCAGCTCACCCGCGGGCATTTCAACGCCACGCATGCCGGCGTCTACGACCCGACCGGACTGGTCAAGGGATGGGCCGTGGAGCGGGCTCACGAACGCTTCCTCATGCCACTCGTGCGCTCCGGCGAAATTGCGGCGGCCGCGCTGGGCGGCGGCGGGGACGTTCAGACGGCGGTGGCGGACGACTCCGACTTCGTCTGGCGCATCGGCGTGGACGATCCCTTCTCCGCGAGCGCGGACGGTACCGGGCAGCGCTTCCCCACGTTGCGCACAGTCCGTCTGCGCAACGGTGCCGTGGCCACGTCCGGTACCTCGCGCCGCGGCGAGCACATCACCCGCACCGCGCATGACCTCGTCCAAGCGACGGTGATCGACAATCGGCTGACCTTCGCAGACGTGTGGGCCACCGCGGCCGTCGCCGCCGGCGAACGCACGTTCCGCGACCTGCTGGACCGCCACGGCCGGGGACGGGTCATGGCCGTGCTCGTGCGCGCCGACCGTTCCGTGGCCGAACTGCCCGGGCCGGACGGACCCGTTGCGCAGCCCGCGCCGCCCGTACAGCCGACGCCATCCGCCGGCAACATCCCGTCATCCTGCAACATCCCGTCAGCCAGCAACGTCTCCCGACCGTAAACCTTCAAAGGAGTTTCGCATCATGCAACGTTTCAACACCACCGTCACGCTCGCCTGGGCGGTCATCCTATTCGTTGTGCCGCTACCGCTGCTCGCCACGCTCGCCTACGGTCTGCCATCCATCTATGCCGGCCAGCTGTTCGGCATCGAGATCGGTGTGGTCGCCTACACGTGGATGCTGGCCGCCGTGTATCTGGCGTGCCGACCGCGATGGGTGGACCGGACCGTGGGGCTGCCGCACATGTATATGATCCACGGCATGCTGGCGATTCTGGCCATCGCCGCCGCCTTCCTCCATCAGTCGCTGCTGCCGGGCGCGGGCGCGCTCATCGGGCTGACCGGTCATGCGGGGCTTTACCTGTTCATGGCCGTGGCGGTGTGGTCGCTGGTGTTTCTGGCCGGCTGGCTCACGAGCCGCGTGGCGTGGCTCGCCCGGCTCAAGCGCACGCTGGAGCGTCTGTTCCGCCATGAGATGAGCGTATGGCTGCATAGGCTCAATCTGGTGGCGATCGCGCTGATCGTGCTGCACGTGCACGTGATCGACTACGTTGCGGCCGTCAAGCCGTTCATCTTCCTGTTCGACGCATTGACCATCGCCGTGTTCGCCTACTACGTGTGGAGCGTCGTGAGCCGCCGTGCGTACGCGCTGCAGGGGCGCGTAGCCTCCGTACGGCCGTTGGCGGAGAGGGTGAGCGAGCTGGCGATCGCGCTACCCGGCCGTTCCGAACGGCAGGCCACGTGGAATCCGGGCGACTTCGCGTTCATCGCGTTCCCGACCGTCGCGGGCATGCACGAATATCATCCGTTCTCACTCACCAATGCGCGCGTGCGGCCGGGTGCCGCCGGTGAGCAGGCAGACGCCGCAGCAACCCCGACCATGACGTTCGCCATCCGCGCCGATGGCGACTTCACCGCCCGCATCGCCTCGCTCGAACCGGGTACGCCCGTGCGCGTGATGCCGCCGTACGGCCGGTATGCGCAGTTCATAGCCGAGCGCGATCGGCATGCCGCCACCAGCGGCACGGGCACCGGCAAGGCCGTTCCGCTGGTGCTCATCGGCGGCGGCATCGGCATCACCCCGCTGCTCGGCGTGCTCACCGCATACGCCGGTACCGGCCGTCCCGTCGACTTCCTGTACACGGCCCGCAGCGAACGTGACTTCATCTACCGTGATGAGCTGCAGCGGTTCGGCACGAACGACCCCTCCGTGCGCGTACGCCTGCTGGCGCAGCGTCCGGACGAGTCAACGATCGCGCCGATGATCCGCCCGGGAGCCGCCTATCTGGTCGCCGGGCCCCACGCCATGATGGTCACCGTACGCCGCATCCTCGCCGCGCATGGCGTGCCGGCCGACGCCATCTACTACGAGCCGTTCAGCATGTAGTCGAGCGGGGTCCGTCACCGCAGCGGCAACTCCCCGGCGACAATTCCGGTGGCGGATTGAGACAGGAACGGCCCCTTCCGTGTCCCGAATCGCCACCGATTCGAGTTTGGCCGCGATCGGACGGACGGTCATGCTGCGCGGCCGACACGCACACGGTCAGGCTCAGGACGCCTGCTGCGACTCCCCTGCCACGCGGTCCTTCAGGTAGATTTCGGGCACGTCACGCTCCTGATCGTGCAGCTTGGCCCAGATGACCGGTTTGCCGGCGGCGAGAGAGGCCGGCACGTCGAGGATGCGCTGGTTGGAGGAGCCGCGAAACTGCAGGAGCGAGTCGTGACGGTCCTTCAAATACCGCCCGTCCACGAGAATGTCCACGAGGCCCAGCAGTTCGCGCTTGTCCGGCGTCTCCCCCGGGCGCATGAGCTCCTCCCACGTGTACCCGGTCCAGCACCAGATGTCCTTGGCATGGCCGAATTCGCGGCGGATGCGCTGCGCAAGCGGCAGCAGGACGGGCGTGTTGAGCAGCGGTTCGCCGCCGAGGAACGTGATGCCCTGCACCCACGGTTGGGCGAGATCCGCGATGATCTTCGCCTCCAGCTCGGGCGTGTACTCGTGGCCGGCGCGGAAGTCCCAGATGGAGGCGTTGAAGCAGCCGTCGCAGTGGAACGGGCAGCCGGAGACGTACAGGGAGCAGCGGATGCCTTCGCCGTCGGTCACCACGAACGGCTTGTAGTCGGCGATCATGCACTTGGAGAGCACGCGCCCGTCCCACTGACCGGCCTTCGGATCGTTGGCGAGCCCGCGCGAGGGCACGCCCGGCCCGCGATCGGCCTCCCCGGCCGCAAAGTCCCTTCCCGGCATGGCACTCTCCTCCCTGCTCCGGATTCCTGCGCTCCACCGAACCCGTGACGCTCAATGAATAGCGGAACACGGATCGGGACACAAGCCCCGCGACATACTCGAGGCCGTTCGGCCGAGCCTACGGTCGCAGGACATGTGTCCCGATCCGTGTGGAGCGCCTATTGCTATTGACGCGTCACTTCGTATCTTCAAACCATTCGCGCGTCTCGCCGTTGGCAAGCGTCACGCGCCCGGTCTCGCCGGCCATGTGCTTGACGCGGTGCGCGATCTCCTCGTGGCGCCCGTGGACCATCGGACGCTGCACCGGGTTGCCCAGGTAGCCGCAGGTGCGCTTGGTCACGTTGCACTTGTCCGGGTCGGCATTGCCGCATTCGGGGCACTTGAAGCCTTCCTCGGTGGGCTCGAAGTCGCCCTGGAAGCCGCACACGAAGCAGTGGTCGATCGGGGTGTTCGTGCCGAGGTAGCCGATGCCGATGTGGTACGCGTAGTCCCACACGGCCTCGAGCGCCTTCGGGTTGTCCTGCAGGCACGGGTACTCGCAGTAGTTGATGAAACCGCCGGACGCGTAGTACGGGAAGTCCTTCTCGTAGTTGAGCTTCTCCATCGGGGTGGGCTGCAGCCACACCGGGTAGTGGAAGGAGTTGGTGTAGAAGTCGTGGTCGGTCACGCCTTCGATCACACCGAACTTCTCGCGGTCCATGCGGTTGAAGCGGTCGGTGAGCGACTCGGCAGGCGTGGAGTACACGGAGTAGTGGTAGCCCTCCGCCTTGCTCCACTGCTTGCACAGCTCGCTCATGCGCTTGACGATGGACAGCGCGAACTCCTTGCCTTCCGGGTCCCAGCCGTGGTCGCGGATCCAGTTCTTGCCGTAGAACACGGCGGTGGCCTCCGCCAGTCCGATGTAGCCGAGCGAGACGGTGGCACGCTCGCCGCGGAACAGCTTGTCCACGCTGTCGTTGGCGCCGAGGCGGCCGAACGCACCGTAGCGGAACAGGGTGGGCGCGTTGACCGGCGTGGCCTGCTTGCAACGCATGATGCGGAACTGGAGTGCCTGATGGGCCACTTCCATGCGCTCGTTGAACAGCTTCCAGAAGCGGGCCTTGTCGCCGTGAGACTCGATGGCGATGCGCGGCACGTTCACGGAGACGACGCCGAGGTTCATGCGGCCGTCCTCCTCGTCCTTGCCGGTCTCGGGGTTGATCCAGCCCTGCAGGAACGAACGGCAGCCCATCGGCGCCTTGAAGGAGCCGGTGATCTTCACGATGTTGTCGTAGAACACCACGTCCGGGTACATGCGCTTGGTGGCGCATTCGAGGGCCAGCTGCTTCAGGTCATAGTTCGGGTCGCCCGGATCCGCGTTCACACCGTGCTTCAGGGTGAACACGAGCTTGGGGAAGATGGCGGTGTGATGCTCCTTGCCGAGGCCGCGGATGCGGTTGAGCAGGATCGCACGCTGGATCTCGCGGGCGAACCAGTCGGTGCCGAGGCCGAAGCCGACGGTCACGAACGGGGTCTGGCCATTGGAGACGCGGTTGGAGTTGATCTGGTACTCCATGGTCTGCATGGCGTCGTAGATCGACTTGCGGGTGCGGATCTTGGCGAGGATCTCGCGCTCCTGCTCGAGCTCGTCCACGTCGGTATGGAACGGCGTGTCCATGGGCAACGGCTCGCGGGAGCCGAAGTGCAGCTTGGCGGGCTCGTTCTTCTTGGCGTTCTCCACCTGGCGGCGCGCGAATTCCACCGGCATGCCGTCGGGGATGGTCTCGCGGGCCTCTTCGAGGAACTTCTCGTAGTCCTTCTTCGCGTAGGCGGCCAGATGCTCGTCCGCGCGGTTGGCGGTCTGCCCGCCGTACTGGCTGGAAGCCACGTCCTTCATGATCTGCGTGATCTGCGTGGCGGCGATGGCGATGGACTTCGGCGAGGCCATGGGCGCGTTGCCGAGCGTGAAGCCGTTGGCGAGCATATCCCAGAAGTTGGGCAGCGAGCAGTTGGACTGCGCGGTGAACGGCGAGTAGTCGGCGTCATGGAAGTGAATGTCGCCCTTCATGTGCGCGTTGGAGACGGCCGGGGGCAGCATGTTGAACGCAGCGGCCTTGGAGACCGCGCCGGCCAGCAGATCGCGCTGGGTGGCGTAGACGTTGGCGTCCTTGTTGGCGTTCTCGTGGATGAGGGTCGGGTCCTGGTTGATGAACCGGGCGACGGCCTCGTTGACGTCCGTGGCCTTGGCTCGCTGGATGTCCTTGTCGAGACGGTAGTTGGTGTAGGCGCGGGCCACGTCGTACAGGTGGGCGTCGATGAGCGCATGCTCCACGAGGTTCTGGATGTCCTCGATCTTCGCCGGGCCGGCGTAGCGTTCCTTGATCTCGCCCTCCACCTGATTGGCGAAGCCGCGGATCATGGCGTCCTCTTCGGGACCGACCTGCTTGCTGAGGTCGCCGAAGGCTGCCTTGACCGCATTGATGATGTTCACCGGGTCGAAGTCCACCACGCGGCCGTCGCGCTTCTCCACCAGCACGGTGGTGGCTGCGGCGTTGGTCCGCGGACGCTCAAGCATGTTGGTCTCCATGGCGCTTCTGATGCTCCTCTCTGGACCGCGCCCCTCCCCGAGGCGCGGCAAATTACATTCGTGTAAGTCGTGGGTTCTATAGAAGAATGTACGACAACCCGACCCCAATATCTAGTTCACTTTTTCCACGCAACCACTAGAGTTAGTGATTTCGGCGTCATTCCGCCAAAACCTCACCCCCTGCCCGCGAAACACCCGGCGTGTTGCTCGCCCCGGTGTCAGGACAGGCTCCGTGCCCGGCGAAAGCGCCCCATGATTGTCGGGCCGGTGACCCAAAGTAATGACCATGATCGACATGTCAAACACCACCACCGGCGCAACGCCGGAACTGCCGCGTCTCGCCCGGGACACGACGGTGGACCGGCCATGGCCGGTGAGCGTGCTCTCCCGGAAGTTCCACGACGCCGTGGAACGTTGGCCCGAGGCGTGGGTGACCGGCCAGATCACACAGATCAACGCGCGGCGCGCCGGGTCCGTATATCTCACCCTGCGCGACGACTTCGAGGACGTGGCGCTGGAGGTCAACGGTTTCGGTCAGTTCGCCGCCGCGGCCTCCGCGTTCGTGCAGGGCGACCGCGTAACCATCCACGGCCGGCCGAACGTGTGGATGAAACGTACGTCTCTGAGCCTGCGTGGCGACGCGATCGTTCGCGTGGGCGCCGGAGGCAGTCTCAAGGCGCAGATCGACCAGTTGCGCAAAACGCTCAAGGGCGAAGGCCTGTTCGACGCGGACCGCAAGGTGCCGCTGCCCGAATTCCCCCGCTGCATCGGTCTCATCTGCGCGCCGCAGGCCCGCGCGGAGGGCGATGTGATCACCAACGTCAAGCTGCGCTGGCCGGCCACCCGGTTCAAGGTGGCGCACGTGCATGTACAGGGCGAGCAATGCCCTGCGGACGTGATCGCCGCGATCCGCATGCTCGACGCCGATCCGGACGTGGACGTGATCATCGTGGCGCGAGGCGGCGGCTCGTTCGAGGACCTCATCGGCTTTTCCGACGAGGGCGTGGTGCGCGCCGCAGCCGCCTGCGAAACCCCGCTCGTCACCGCCGTGGGCCATGAGGACGACTGGACGCTCATCGATCTGGCCGCCGATCTGAGGGCCTCCACCCCCACCGATGCCGCCAAGAGAGTGGTGCCGGACGTACACGAACAGATGCAGCTCATCGCCGGGGCGCGCCAACAGATGCGTCTGCGCATCGAAGGGCGGATCGCCGGGGAGATCCGTCTGGTGGAAGGCTACGCAAACCGGCCGAGCCTCACCCAGCCGCTCACCATGCTCGAACCCTACCAGCGGTTCGTGAATGACGCCCACCAGCGCATGGACATCGCCCTGCGACGCACCACGGACTACGAGACCATGACCGTGGAAAAGCTGCGCGCCTCACTCACCGCATTGAGTCCGCAATCCACGCTGGACCGCGGCTACGCGGTGGTGCAGGGCGCGAACGGACACGTACTTGCCGACGCCTCGACGGTCCGTCCCGGCGACGAACTCACCCTCACCCTACGCCGCGGCCACATCGTTGCCACCGCAAACACCATCAACGAAGGAGACCAATCATGACCGACGAAACCAAGACCTCCGCAGCAAGCCCCGCCCCCGCATCCAGCCTGACCGACAAGGAGCGCGAGGCCATCGCGAAGATGCCGTACGAGCAGGCGCGCGACGAACTCATCAAGGCCGTGCAGGCGCTGGAAACCGGCGGACTGGACCTCGACCAGTCCATGCGCCAGTGGGAACTGGGCGAGGCGCTGGCCAAGCGCGCGCAAACCCTGCTCGACGAGGTGCGCGCCAAGCTCGACGCCGCCCAGGCCGAGCAACGCGCCAACGAGGCGACTGCTGGTACTCAGGACAATCTGTCCTGAGTACCCTTCGGGGCCTTAGCGGCCCCTCACCTCACCTACGCGCAGCCCACAGGGCTACGCGCCCCACGGCTCGGCCCAGAACAATCTGTCCTGAGTACCCTTCGGGGCCTTAGCGGCCCCTCACCTCACCTACGCGCAGCCCACAGGGCTACGCGCCCCACGGCTCACCTCCGGCCCCGCAACTATGGACTCGCCCCACAGGCGAGACGCAACCCAACCTTCGCGGCCACAACGGCCGCTCAGGCCGAGCCTACGCGCAGCCCACAGGGCTACGCGCCCCACGGCTCGGCCCAGGACAATCTCCTGAAATATCTGAGATATCCGGAAACGCAAAAGGCCGGCTCGCAACCATGCGAACCGGCCTCTGACGTACCGTGTGCGGCGATCAGGCGAAGACCTCGTCAACCAGCTTCTCCAGCGTATCACCATCCAGAGCGGCGGTATCCGACTTGGTCTGCAGGATGTGGCCGAACAGCTTATCGGCCTGCTCGAAAGAAAGCTTCTTGCCGTGCTTCTCGGCGATGGCCAGCACATCCTGAACCACCTGAGCGTTGCTCAATTCAGCGATCAATTCCTTCTCAGCCATGAGAAACTCCAATCACTTCCGGGCCCGTTTCCATCACAGGCTCCTGTCACCTCCCGTATTAATCCGTCGCACAACGTGCAGCCAGAGATTTCACCCATAGCAAAACAACGTGCCACCGTTTGCCCGCACGCTTGCCACTGGCACCTTCCGCCAGCCAGCCGTCCACGACCGCGATGCCCACCGTCAGGGCACGGCGATCGTCGCCAGCAACGCGGCGTGGTCCGACCCCGCGATCACCTTGGTTTCTACGCGTCCGGTCACAATCCCCCGGTCGACCACCACATGGTCTATGCCGGCGAACCGCAGCACCGGCGACTTGTCCGCCGGCCACGTGAACGCGAGCCCGCGCCCTGTCTGCCGCGCCGCATCCTCGAATCGTTCGCCCAGAAACTCCCGGAACGGCGCATGGTCGAACGTGGCGTTGAAATCCCCCATGAACACGTAGCGCTGGTCCGTGCGCGACTTCATCATGCCCAGTTCGTCAATCGACTTGCGCCACAACCCCCAATACTTCGGCACCGGAGCCGTGGTGTGCACGGAAACGAAGCGGATGGCCGTCTTGCCGTCGCCGAACATGACCGTGCCAGCCGGCATGGCCGACGCACTCGAATGCACCTCGTCGTCCGTCACGTTGCCGAGCGGAGTCACCGACCACAGTCCGTTGCCATACACCCCGTCCGACGACGACACCTTGCTGTACGGCAGATACCGACCGATGCCTGCCTCCTCAAGCCGCGCCACGAAATCCGCCGTGGTCTCCTGCAGTGCCAGCACCTCCACGCGTTCGTCGCGCACGGTTTCCACGATCGCCTCTGCGTCCGCCGCACCTTTATATACGTTGCAGGTCATCACGCGGGCATAGTCATCAATCGGATTCGGATTGGCCGTGGCGAACGCGCGCGTGGCCCCGGCGGGCAATGTGGCGGACGGCTGGAAGAACGGGTACTGCCACCACGCCTGCGCCGCGATGCATACGATCATCACAAGTGCGGTCAACCAACGGCGGGATGCCAGCGCCAGCAGCAGCACGAGGAGCGCAGCGAGCGCGAACCACGGCTCGAACGAAACCACGATCGGCACGTACGGCAGTGCCATGAGCTCGCCCGGCAGCGTGCGGGCCAGCGTACCCAGCGCCGTCAGCACGCCGAGCGGCAGCGCCAGCCAGCCGAGTGCGATGCGCAGCGGCGAGCGACGGGGCTGCCGCCCGGAGGGCCGGGAAGCCCGACCGGAGTCCCGCATATCGTGTGTACGCCGCGTTCGCCTGCCGGCACCGTCGCGCGATACGGAATGCGGCATTCCGGCAGAGCGACCTGCAACGTTCGCCCTTGCATCAGTTGCGACGGTCACCCCGGCATTCCCTCCAGCCCGCCTTGTGCCTCGTTTCGCGGATTCCCGTATCATGCCCGCCACCTTTCTGCATCGACTTGCGACACCCTACCGACCTCGCACGCCTGCCCGCCATCATCCCCGAGAATCATTTACCGCACTTCCACCGTCCACGCTTTCCAATCCGTGGTTCGCGCAATGCCGGTTGGAAAGAGTGCGCCACGATCGGCCACGTGAACAGCCCGTGTTGCGGTCATTCCTTCCAATCTGCAAAATGGCGGCCGCAGATTGGAACATTTGAGCCGCGCCAGCGCGTCCCCGTGCGAAATCCATGTACAATGGAACACCGTTGCCCCGGTAGCTCAGGGGATAGAGCACTTCTCTCCTAAAGAAGGTGTCGTGCGTTCGAATCGCATCCGGGGCACTCTGAGCCATTGGAACCATGGGGATTCCTAGCTGTCGCACCCTGTTGCCCGCCTTCCTTCCGGGGACGATGGGGAACGATGACAGCCGCACGCTCCAATTCCAGAGCCTCACTCACCTCGTCCATGCGATCGGGCCATAGCCCGGCGTACTTGTTCAGGGTTTCCGTCACGTCGGAATGTCCCGGCAATACGGGTGCGAACGCGACCGCATCGCAACCGGCACAAATGTGTGGCGAAGCGGCCGCACCCCCTTCCGCTCACTTCTCGCGCGCATTCTGCGCGCAATCTGCGTTCGTGGGGTAGATTTCACCTCTTGCAGCATGCTATCTGCGTTCCTGGGGTACTTCTCGTCGAACAGCCACCCGAATGACTGCTGTGGGATTGGCGGAATTCCGTCAATCCCACAGCACGGACAGCGGGTTTGACCCGGCGATGGGCCGCTCAAGGTACCCCAAGAACGCAGATAGCATTCCGCAACGGCCGAAATATACCCCCGGAACGCGAGATAGGCACACAGCGGCAGCTTGAGAGGCACCGACTCGGGCTCTCTGCGCTACTCCCCCGCTTCGGCGGCGGCCTTCATGGCCACGGCACCCACGTAATAGACGGGCTTATCGAAGTTCGGCTGGAACAGGAAGTCCACGTTGGCCAGATCGTCGACGGTGAAATGCGCCTGGATGGCCATGGAAATCACGTTCGCCGCGCCGGAGATGTCCGCACGGGAGAGGAACTGTCCGCCCTTGACCTCGCGGGTGGCGGGGTCCCATGCAAGCAGGCTGGTCACCGGCGTGGTGGTGAGCATGAATTCGGGCCGGTAGTCCTCGGTGAGTTCGGTGAGCCGCACGTCAAGGCCGCGACGCTCGGCACCGCCCTGCGTGAGCCCCGAGGCGGCGAGCGAAAGGTCGTACAGTTGCACGGCGGACGTGGCCTGCGTACCCATGTACTTGCGCGTGGGCTTGGCGATGTTGCGGCCAACGAGCAGACCCTGCCGCACGGCGTTGGTGGCAAGCGGAATGTAGTCGTGCCTGCCGGTGGGATTGTAGAACACGGTGGCGGAGTCGCCGGCCGCGTACACGTCCGGAATGCTGGCGCGCATGTATTCGTCCACCACGATCGCCCCGTTGGGCAGCATGTCCACCTGTCCCCTGAGCAATTCGGTGGCCGGCAGGAAGCCGACGGCGAGAATGGCGAAGTCGGCGGCATGACGCCCCTTTTCGGTGACGACCGTCACGCCGTCGCCTGTGTCCTCGAACGCGGTGACCTTCTGGCCGAGCGCCAATTCCACGCCGTGATCGGTGAAGGCGCGTTCCACCTGCGAGGTGATCGGCGCATCGAAGTTGTTGGCCAGCACGCGGTCCATGGCGTCCACGAGCGTGGTCTTCACGCCGGCGAGGCTGAACTGCTCGGCCAGTTCGGCGCCGATGTACCCGGAGCCGACCACCACCACGGACTTGGCGTGCTTCGCGCGCTCCTTGATGGCCAGCGCATGGTCCCAGTTCTTGCACAGCAGCACATGCTCGGAGTCGATTCCGGGGATGGGCGGGATGACGGGCTTGGAGCCGGTGGTCACGACGAGCTTGTCGAACGCGTAGTCCTTCTCCTCGCCGGTTTCGAGATCCCGCGCGTGCAGAGTCTTGCCGGCCGCGTCCACGGCGGTCACGTCGGTGCGCATGTGCATGGTGGCTCCGGCCGCAGCAAGCGCCTCGGGCGACGAGTAGAACATCTTCTTCGGGTCGGAGACGTGGTCGCCCACCCACAGGGCAATGCCGCAGGATAGGAACGACAGCGTGGCGTTGCGTTCGAACACGTGCACCTGCCAATCGGGGTGTTCCTGCAGAATGGATTGCGCGGCGAACGTGCCGGCGTGCGTGCATCCGATCACAGCTACGGTGGTCATGTGAGGGGCTCCTTTGTCTCGAGGACTGCGATGTCTGTCGCATTCCAGCCTAGCAAGGCATGGCGATGATGCGGAGCAGGCCCATGAGGAGACAGCCGTCATGCCCCACGATCAGGCAACCGACCGGCTCGTTGACCAGATACCGCGAATGCAGCATACCGTGTCGGCATGGCGGGGTCGACCGCCGCAGCCCGGACCCGCAGCCCGAGCACTGCCATGCCGAAATCGCCCTCCTTTTTGTCCGATCGGTCCAACCTGCGCCTGCTTTCGCAAAGGTTGGACCGATCATGCGAAAAGTCGGCCGTTTTCGGGGCCGAAAATCACGCGATCGGTCCAACCTGCGAATTTGAGGGCACAGGTTGGACCGATTGAGCGGACAATTGAGCGAGCGGACGGCTCCGTCCAGTCCGGAAAGCAGGGAAGAAAAACAGAAAAGCACCGGAACCCAAGGATTCCGGTGCTTTTCATGGCAGATGCCGCAAGTACCCCCAGAGAGGGGGATACGGCCCAGCGTCGTACAGGTCCATCTCCACCACTCCGGGGGCAAATAAATTTACCTTCATTACTTACAAAATCAATCATAGCAACGGTTCCCGCTTTCTTCCAATAGACACGCAAGCAGTGTTGCTCCTTATCGTCATCTTCATGCGGCTGATGGTCGAAACGACCTGTGACGAGTGATCGAATCAGCCTAAACCTCAATGATTGCAAGGCCTAAGGCACTAGAGGTGCATTTTTAGGTGCAATGGCTCACTGAGAGCGTATTCGGCCACTTGGTGGCATTTTTGGTGGCATTTTTCCGAGGCCGTTATGCCATGCCATCGATCTTGGATTCAGCACAAGGAGCATCATCATGTCCGCAAGGACGAAGAAGGACAGTATGGGGCCGTCGCCGGGACGGCGGAGCAGGTTCGGCACCGTGACGCCGCGCTACGATACCGCAGGCAATCTCGTCGCCTGGCAGGTGCGGTACCCGGACCCGAAACGACCGGGCAAGAAGGTCCAGCGTCAGTTCAAGCCGGACATGGAGCACGAGGCGCACCAGTGGCTCGAAGAGGAACGGCATCTGGTGGAACTGGATCGCAAGAACATCCAGGAATGGGTCCATCCGTCAGAACGCCGCCGCAGGAAGCGCGCGAACCTGATCTCGTTCGAGGATTACGTGACCCGGTGGGCGGAAGGATACCGGCTGCCGAACGGCGAGAGGATAGCCGGCGGCACGCGCCGGAACCTGTATCTCGACATCGCGCACTTCATGCCGGGCTTCAAGGGCAAGCTCCTGACCGAGATCACGCCGAAGGACATCAAACGCTGGTACGACGCGCCGCACCCTGAGGGGCAATGGGCGTTCCGCCGCTCATGCATGCGCCTGAAGGCGGCGTTCGCCAGCGCCACGAAGATGAGTATGGACGGCTCCCCGCCGCTGATCCGCGACAACCCGTTCATCCTGCCCATACCACCCGCGCCACGATCCGCCAGGGAGGACGTTCCACCGGTCACGCCGCTGGAACTCAAGCTGATCGCGGAGAACATGCCCGACTACACGAGACTGGCGGTGATACTCGCCACGCTCGTCGGAGGCCTCCGTTGCGGCGAGCTGTGCGGCCTGCAGATCAAGGACATCGACCTGAAGGCCAAACGCCTGACCGTGCGACATTCCGTCAACAGGGGCTATGCGGATCGCGGTTCGACACGCATCGCCAGGACCAAGACCGACTCCAGCCGGCGCACCGTGCCCATCCCCGACGGGCTCGTGCCCCTGATTCACGACCACCTGCTCAGGCACTGCGAATGGACGGACCCGGAAGCCATGGTCTTCCGCCCCAGACGAGCCTCGGTGATGAGCCAGACCACTTTGGAGGCCCAGTTCCGCAAAGCCAGGGAGAAAGCCGGCCGCCCCGACCTGACCTTCCAATCCCTGAGGGCGAGTCACGCGACACTGCTCATGCTCAAGGGCGGCACCCTGCGGGAAGTCATGGACGAACTCGGTCACGTCAGCGAGAAGGTCGCCATCAAGCACTACCAGCGCATCGTCGCCCGACACCGCAACCAGATCGTCAACCAACTCGCCGAAGACTTCATCAAAGCAGCGCAATGACCACATGCAGACGAATACGGATTGAGACGCCCTGTTGCCCTGTGTATACAGAACTATTCCCAATCTGGAATAGTTCTGTATACAATAGGAATATGGCTATCAGAACGAATCGGACGCTGCTCACACGGCGGGAAGCCGCCCGTAGACTCGGAGTGAGCGAGCGACGGGTCAGCGCGCTTCGCGCTGCTGGCCGGCTTGAATCTCTTTCCGTGGGAGGCGGCTCGCTGATTACGGAGGATTCCGTACGTCGCCAAGCACAGTGGCAGGGTGCGGATGGGCGTCCTTATTCACCAGACATGGCGTTCGGGGCGCTATACATGCTCAGCGGGCTCGACGCGCCATGGCTGGGCCGACAGCAGCGATACCGGCTCAGGGGATACCTGAGGCAGATGGATGCGGAGAATCTGACCCGTCTCGCGCGCAGGCGTGCGACGACGGTCGAATACTGGTGCAGGGGCTCCAACCTCGACAAGGTCGAAACCCTCATCCGTCCCTCCGCCGCCACCGGAGCATTGGCCGCCTCGTTCCAATTGACCGCCACAGACGTGGTGGAAGGCTACGTCACCGCCGATGCTCTGAACGACGCCATTCGGCAATGCCGGTTGAAGCAAGGCGCGACTCCGGTCCGGGTACGGCTCCACGTCGCCGACGATCTTCCCGCCGGCGAGGGGCCGATGCCTCTCGGCGTATGCGCGGCCGACCTGGCTGAATCCAACGACCCGAGAGAACGCCGCGCCGGCATGGAAACCCTTCAACAGCTGATCGACGAATATCATCGCAAGGAGCACCAGGCATGATTCCGACAATCCGCATCCCCAACACGGGCCATCCGTGGAATACCGTGTACGCGGTAGCCGCGGCGAACATCCCGGAATCATGGCTGCTTACGGGCGGGCTCATGGTCCAGCTGCACGCCATCATGGGCGGATTGACAGCACGACCCACCACCGACGCCGACCTGCTCGCCGACCTCATGGCGGATCGACGCGGCATCGCCAGACTGCGCGGCATTCTCACCTCTCGCGGGTTCGAGACGCAGCCGGGCACGCTGACCGGATACACGACCCGCATGATCGCGCCGAACGGCGACGTCGTGGACCTGCTGGTCGCCGATCACCTTCCCAAGTTCCTTGGGGCTGACGCGACCATCGCCGGCACACCGGTGCTATCCATGCCGGGCGGCGCGCAGGCAGTGGAACGCAGCATGCAGGTCCAACTCATCGATGACAAGGACGGCGCCGAAGTCGTGGTTCGCATCCCGGACCTGCTCGGCGCGCTGATACTCAAGAGCGCGGCCTACAGCGCCGACCACGCCGGCTACGGTGACCGTCACCTCTATGATGCAGCCATGCTCGCATCCCTCATCCCGGATCCCGATGCGGAGCTCGCACGCTTGCACAGCGGCACCGACCGCAAACGCATCAGACTCCTGCACGACAAGCTCATCGAGGATTCCCCGTACTGGGACAACCTCGATGAATCACACCGTCAAGACGGGCTCGACACTATTGAAACGCTCTCCACATGGTAATTGTCGGCAATTCCTTTTCTTGCAGATCCAGTTGTACCTTGCGAAAACCTTCAGATGAATGCGCCGTCTCGCATGGTGAGGGTGGTGTCGCATTGGGCTGCGACGCGTGGGTCGTGGGTGGCGAGGATGAGCGTGGCGCCTTGCCTGCATTGCGCGAGGAGCATGGTCATGATGGTGTCGGCGGTGTGCGTGTCGAGTGCCGCGGTGGGTTCGTCGGCGATGATGATGGCGGGGTGCATCACGGTCGCCCTGGCGATGGCGATGCGTTGCCTTTCGCCGCCGGACAGTTGCCCGGGCATGCGTCGCGCCTTGCCGGCGAGCCCGACTTGTTCCAAAGCGGCTGTGGCGCGTTGCCGGCGTTCGGCGCGCTTGATCTTGGGTTTCGCGTATTCCATGGGGATGGCGACATTGGCCCATGCGGGCTCGTCTTCGAGGATCGCGTAGTCCTGCGGGATGAAGCCGAACATGCGGTTGCGCCATGCGGACCGGTCCTTGTCGTTTTCCGGCGTCGGGCGTCCTTGCAGGAGCAGGGAGCCGGAGGTGGGTTGCATGGACAGTCCGATCATGCGCAGCAGGGTGGATTTGCCGCATCCGGACGGTCCCATGATGGCGATCGACTCCCCGGCCGAGGCGTGCAGGGATACGTCGCGCACGGCGAGGAGCTGCGCCTGCCCGTCCGTGTATCGTTTGGTCAGGTTTCGGGCGTCTATGGTCGTCTGTGGCATGGTCGGTGCTTCTTTCATTGAATGTGTGTGGTTGCGCGTCGTACGGCGATCGTCCAGACCAGGGCCGCCATGGCGAGGATGACGGCGATCATCGTCCGGGATGCGGTGGCCACCGGTTCCCCTATCAGCTGGAAGCATGCCAGCACCACGGCGGCGGGCAGCAGCATGATGAGGATGAGTCCGGCGACGCGGATCGCCTCGTCCGCGGCGGTGGCGCCGTAGAGCCGGCGGACGAGCATCGCCGGCCGCTCCCGTGCGAGGGTCACGGACAATGATTGGATGATCACGATGACGGTGAGCGCGAGGAAGGCGGACAGTCCGAGCAGGTACATCAGCGCGCGCACGATGAGATCCCTGTCGCGTTGGGGCTGCTCCGTGTTCAGCCGGTGCGGCACGAGTATCAGGCCGGCGTCGCGGCTTCCCGTGATGAAACCGTCGAGCCGGGTCCGGGACGGGTTGAACATGACCGTTTTGGTCACCGCCTCTTCGAGTTCGATGTCGTTGAGCCGGTTCAACGAACTCGGGTCGAGCCGGATGACGAGATACCGGTCCAGGTTGATGCCGGCGGTGTTCGGGTCGAATATGGCCGCCGAGGCCGGCAGCGTGCCGGTTACCCTGACGTCGGTGCCGGCGATATGCACACTGTCGGGCGCCTGCGCCCGGTCCACCCGGTAGCCGATGGACGCGCAGGGCGCGTGGGAGCACAAGCCCAATCGGGGGAACACGTCATCGACGTTGCCCATCAGGACGATGGCCGGTATGCCGTTGGCGAACCCGGGATCGTCGATCTCGACGTTGTTGACGATCGCGGAGTACGCCCTGCCCTGCTCCAGCATGTCCCGCAGGCCATCCGCCACCTTGGGGTCCGTCTTGCTCGGGGACTGCAGGAGGTATTGCGGGGAGAACGTGACCGCGTCGACGGCCCGCAGACGAGCCTCGCCGCCGATCACGCTGGACTCGGTCAGCACATCGCTGAGCGTCATCGTGAACACGCTTCCCGCGAAGACGACGAGCAGCGTGATGCCGAGAATCGATCCCCATCGCCTCAATCCCATACGGACGCCGGTCATCAGTTCATGGATCATCGTTCCACCTCGTCATTCGATCGTATGCCGAACCATTCGGCCAGACCCGTCACCAGCACCGTCAGGGCCGTCCCGCCGATGAAGGCCGCGGCGAACGCGACAGCCGGGCCGATGCCGGTCCTGCCCGACACCACGGTGATGAGCACGGCACTCAACATGGTTCCCGCCAGCACGCCCGTCACAATCGAGGCAACGGCCCCGCGCACCCGGCCCGCCCACACCTGCCTGCCAGTGGCACCGAACAATCGCCTGACATGCAGGTCGGCCTTCCTCGCCGTCTCCATCGTCGTCACGCACACGCAGGCGCAGACCAACGCCAGTACGAGGAACAACAAGGTGACGCCCACGAAGGAATCACCGGCAAGGGACGACCACAACGACTGCGCCTGCGGTTGGGTCACGTCCATGCCACAGCGCGCGAACAGATCCGAAATCTCCCGGAGCCGCTGCGGGTCGCTCGTGTTCACATACACGCTGCCGGGAAACAAGGGAACCGCCCCCAACGGGAGCACATACTGCAGATTGCCGCCCACGTTCACCCCCGGAACCCTGACGACACCGCCGACGGAAAACCCGGCGGGCAATAGCGGTGCATCCCCATGCTCACGCCATTGCCCGGCCGAGAACGACGACTCGATCACACAAGCCACGCGACTGTCCATGTCCCGGCATCCGCGCGGAAGCGCATCGGCCCATCCGATGGAGGCCCCCGACGACTGGAACACGATCGCCGGCCAACCGTCCCCCACGGAACCCTCCAACAGGGAAATACCGTGACCGGAAAGATACTCGGCCAGATCACGCGTCGCCTCAAGATTCTTCCCGTCGTCGTGCCCGGCATCCGCCGACGCGGTCAGCACCAGTTGCGTCCGCGCATCGGACATGCCCCATTGCGATCCACGCCAATCAAGAACGCTCCAGTACACCGCCCAGGCAAGAAACGAAGACAACACACCCAACAGCAACGATATTGCGCAAATGGATGTAGAAAAAAACTTTAGATGACGGGTAATTTTTAGCATTCCGTATCTTTCCAATCACGGTATTTCTAGATGGGTGCAATAAGAAATGCGTCAGAAGTATTCAACACCCCAGTAATAGTGCGTGACGTACTTATCGCCCCACAATACGGAATCCCAGACGGAGTCCGTCCTGCTTCGAACCTGAGTGTCTCCTGAATAGGAAGCGGCTGATGTATACAGTCGTCCGGTATCCAAGCTGGGGCCGGCCTGTCGGGTGAAACGCTGATATCCGCGACGCGCGTGACGCCCGCCATCATTATAGGAAGCCTGAATCTGTACGTAGCCATTCACCTTGATGCCGCCAATGCTGCTTTCCCATGTGCGACCATAATTCGGACCGCCGGCAAAAGCGGTAGAAGGCAATGCGATGCCAGCGATACCCAGAATTGCCGCAAGGACAATTGCCGTAAATTTCTTTCGAACAATCATGATTACTCCTTTGTTGGAAATTTGGAATGTGTAAAGACATGCGTAAAAAAACTAGATGATAATTACTTTCCTTTCTGCTAGGTGTCGAAGCCCTATGACTTCATCTTGCAAGATTCAGTCTTCTACCCCAGCGAGATAGAAACAATCAGAGAAGGAGTTATTGACATCTAGAGATGACTCGCAATACGTCAATCGGAGAAGGGGAAAGCTACAACTAGCTGCTTCTATAGCCAACCTAATACTGATTATGTTTGTTTTTGTCATCTCAAGATGACAAAAACAAACAACGGCTCTTTCAGCATATTCACTTACACTGTTCCTTGGTTTCAATCTCCCCACAAGGCGCACGCAGGGTGCGCCTTTTCGCGATCGAGGGAGATCAATATGCCGAAAATCAGGCATTCCCATGGAAACCATCCGCAGAAGCCGCCGCGAAGCAAGTGGGGAACCGTGCTGGCCCGTTATGACAGAACCGGCATGCTAATCGCATGGCAGGTTCGATATCCGAATCCATTAGAACCCGGCAAACGCGTCCAACGCCAGTTCAAGCCGGATCAGGAGCTCGAAGCCCGTAGATGGCTGGAAGCCGAAAAGTACCTTGTCAGCCTCCATCGTAACGGCATCGCCGAATGGGTTCATCCAACAGAACGAAGCCGACGAAAAGCCGTCGCGGAAAAGAGCCGGACACAACGCAATATGCTGTTCCGCGACTATGTGATGCGATGGGCCGAGGAATACCGGCTGCCCGACGGCAATGGCATCGCCGGTGGCACGCGTCGCAATCTTTATCTGGACATTGGCCATTTTCTGCCAAGTCTTGGAGACCTGCCGCTTAACGAGATCACTCCGTCCATCATCAAGGCTTGGTATGATGCGCCTCACCCGGAAGGCCGGTGGGCATTCCGACGCTCATGCATGCGGCTGAAGGCGGTACTTGAGTCAGCCACCCGTGGCGGATTGGATGGTTCGGAGCCATTGCTGTCCTTCAATCCCTTCATATTCCATATTCCGCCAGCGCCACAGCCCGCCCGCATCAACGTGCCGCCGGTGACTCCTTCCGAATTGATCCTGCTGGCGAATGCCATGCCCGATTACACCAGACTGTCCGTATTCCTCTCGACTTTAGTGGGTGGTCTGCGATGTGGCGAACTATGTGGGCTGCAGGTGCAAGACATCGATCTGAACAGGCAGATACTTCACGTCCGGCATTCCGTGAATCGCGGTGACGCTGACAGAGGGGATCTCCAATTCGGTAAGACGAAAACGGAATCCAGCATCAGGAACGTACACATCCCGGATACGCTGATTTCTCTTATTCGACAGCACCTTTCTGATTACTGCGATCTGACCCGACCGGATTCGCCGGTGTTCGTGCCCAAACGTGCAAGAATCATGTCCCAGACAACGCTGGACGGCCAGTTCGCCAAAGCCCGGTTGAAAGCAGGACGCCCTGATCTGACATTCCAAGCATTACGAGCCAGCCATGCAACATTACTCATGATTCAGGGTGGAACGTTGCGGGAAGTCATGAATCAATTGGGACACGTCAGTGAGAAGGTTGCCATCCGGTACTACCAGCTCACCGTCGCCTCACATCAGAGTCAAGTGGTTGACGAGCTTGCCGAATCATTTATGAGCGGTATCCAGCGGCGTGAATTCTAGACCAAAGTGATGCACCATCGCGATACGTGACTCACCTTCGTATAGGAAATGCCGTGAGGGATCTGAATCTGGTCCCTCACGGCATTTCGGTATCTGACTGGTCGAAGTCTCACAATCGCAGCATCAGACGGATTGGAAGCGCAGATAGTCCGTTAACTCCCACACCGTATCTTGCAGCCGACGGAGTTCGGAGTCTCGGCTGAGAGTACGCCATTGCGCCGCATACGCCTCCATCCAGATCTCCAATGCTTCGGCAAGGTTCACCGCGTCGTCATGCTGAATCGCCTCACCCGATTGCACAGTGCCAATGACCCCGGTCTCGGACGCGAGTCGGAGGCCAACTCGGTTCAGAAGTCGCTGCCCCTCGATGGCTACGCGAAATGCAGCGGCATCCCCGTTGGTCCAAGGTCCTGAGGTCGCGGCGATTGCGGAGATTCGACGGGCACTGGTCTGTAGAAGGTGATCTGCGGTTTCGCCGAGCGTGACGTGATGTTTCAGATAGCGGAACAGCATCCGTCGGGATTCCGCAAGTGACGGTGCCCGGCTTCCGTCCTGAAGGGCGCGGACCACGTCGTCCGGTCGTTCGTCTTCCGGCAGCAGTCCTGGGATGGTTTGCAGGACCCCGGTGTTGACGCCGCCCCGTCCGTCATCAAGTTCCAGCCATGTGATCAGATGGTTCCATTCGAAGCTGGCCGCATGACTGGCATGGGTGAGGATATCAAGCAGTTCGCCGCTGGCGTCGCGGTATTCGAGTCGGGAGATGCGGCGGAGCATGTCGGCCTCGTCGGGGATGCGTCCGGGGTTCCATGCCTCCTGCGCGCCGATGATCATTCCGGGGATGGCCATGCGCGGGTCGTTGACGTGGCCGAGGTCGCCCCAGTCGGTGACGAGCATGCCCTGCGCGCCGTATTGCGTGCCGTAGCGGGCCATGCGGGTGATGTTGTTCCAGGCGTCGTCGATGCGCGGCAGGAGCGCGTTCCAGCACCATACGGCGGGGCATACGATCTGCGTGGCGCCGGATCGGGCGACGGTGCGGACCTTCTCGTCGGTGACCTGCGGGTCGTACTGCCAGTTGAGCAGGGTGACGGTTTCGGGGAGTCTTTTCAGGATTTCGGGGTGTTCGAGGGTGATGTCGCCCCACATCATCGGCTTTTTGCCCTGGGTTTCGAGGTGGCGGCACAGGCGGGTGACGTAGTCGGCGTACATGGCGGCGACGCCGACCTTCTCGGCGAGGGGTTTGGAGCGGCCTTTGCCGAGGTCGAAGGTCTCGTCGGCGCAGATGTTGAATTTGTCGGAGCGGAACAATTGCAGGTAGTCGTCGATGAGCTTCGTGGACAGGGTGAAGGCGCGGTCGTCGCTGATGTTCAACGTGTGGTGGCGCATGCGGTCGATGAACCCGAACGGCTCGTCGGCGCTCTCGGGGAATTCGCCGAGGTCGCGCAGGCTTTGCGTGCGCAGGGCCATGTAGAGGTGGCCGAACGTGGAGACCGACGGCACCAGCTCGATGCCCCGTTCGGCGCAGTAGTCGTCGAGGTCGAGGATGTCGCGCGGGGTGAGCGGGCTGGAGCCGCGCCAGGTCTCGCTCATCCCGTCGAAGGCGAAGGTGTGTTCGACGTAGAGCTGGAGCTGGTTGTACTTGTAGAGGCAGAGTTTGTCGGCCCAGGTCTTGAGCCAGTCGAGGGTGGGGACGCGCCCGCGGGTGACGTCGAGGTAGTAGCCGCGCGTTTCGAAGGCGGGCCGGTCCTCGATGTGCAGGCAGGGCAGGGCGGCGCCGCATTGGCGGATGAGCTGGCGCAGGGTCTGCACGCCGTTGCGCACGCCCTCGAAGTCCACGCCCGCGACGGTCACGCCATCCGGGGTGACATCGAGCGTATACGAGCCGGACGGGTGTGCATGGGGATTGTCAAGTATGGTCAGGGTGATGAATCCCGGCCAGCGGTCGCCCGTCGCGATGTCCCATTCCAATCCGGTGGCTGCGCGGATGTCGTCGATGAGTTGTGCGGCGAGTATATGCCGATCGTCACCGACCGTGCGCGCTTCGTTGATTCGTCCGCACATTGGCAGCAATGCGATGCCTGCTTTATGCTGCATGGTTTGCGGCGTGGGGATGATGGTCCATCCTTGCAGGAGTATTTGGCCGTTCATGGGAAGTTCCTTTCTTGGCATATCGCTAAGGATTGTTGTGAGGTTCGTTTGGCCCTGAGATGGCAGTGCGGTGTCGAGGCCATTTCGCGGATATGGTCCCGACACCGCACATGCTGCCGATCGATTCGGTTGGGTTATTTGACGGCTCCCGTGGTGACGCCCTTCATGATGTTCCTTTGAATGATCATGAAGAAGATCACGACGGGCAGGGAGAAGATAACGGATGCGGCCATCTGCCCGCCGAAGTCGGTGCCCATGGTGGGCGTGGAGAACGAGGAGAGCCACACGGGCAACGTATACTTCGCCTGATCCTTCATAAACGTGTAAGCGGTCATATAGTCGTTCCACGCGTTGATGAACGCGAACACGGACGTGGACACGATGCCGGGCGCGGCCAGCGGGAAGGTGATCTTCCACAGGATCTGCCAGTCGTTGGCCCCCTCAACGGCCGCGGACTCGAAGATGTCCTTCGGGATGTTCAGGAAGAAGCCGCGCATGTTCCAGATCGCAAACGGCAGGACCATGGCGATGTACGCGAGGATCAGGCCGCTGTACTTGTTCAGCAGGCCGAACTGGTTGAAGATGATGAACTGCGGGATGATGCCGCCCGAGGTCATCTGGATGGCCAGCACGAACACCATGATCGCCTTGCGGCCGCGGAACCGGTAGAGGGTCAGGGCCGCGCACGCGAAGAACGCGAGGACGATCGACAGGACGATCGACACGGCGGTCACGATCACGCTGTTCTTCAGGTTCGTCAGGAAAGACGTCTGGGTGACGGCCACCATGAAGTTGTCGATCGACAGCTTCGCGGGCCAGAACACGGGAGTGGCGGTCATGATCTGGTTGCGCGGCTTGATCGACGTGACGAACATCCAGTAGACCGGGAAGATCCACACGATGCAGAACGCGACGGCCAACACGATCGTGCCGATGCGGCGCAGCCGTGAGGAAAGGCTGCGCTTGGCTCGCGGCGCGGCAGAGGTTATGGTTGCGGTGGTCATCACAGGTCCTCCCCGGATTTGAGCAGGTAGCGGATGTACACGCTCGTCAGGGCGAGCAGGATGAGCGTGACCAGCACGCTCGCGGCGGCGCCGGTGCCGATGTCGAACGACACGAACGCCTTCTTGTAGGTGAAGATGCCGATCGTCGCGGTCGTCTCGCGGGGTCCTCCCTGGGAGACGAGCCAGATCTGGTTGAACACGTTGAAGTCCCAGATCACCGACAGCATCGTGATGACCATCAGGCTCGGCTTGATCAGCGGCACGGTGATCTGCCAGTAGCAGCGCAGCTTCGAACAGCCGTCCAGCTGGGCCGCCTCAAGGCAGGACTTGTCCACCTGCGTGGTCGCCGCGTACAGGTTGATCGCGATGTACGGGACGGCCTGCCAGACGACCAGCAGCCAGATCTCCAGGAACGCGAGCCACGTGTTGTCGGTCCACGACAGGTTCGTCACGTCGCCGAACAGCCGGGTCTGGGTCAGCAGCCAGTTGACCACGCCGTACCCCGGCTGGAACAGCCACTTCCACACCACCGACGAGGCGACGTTCGGCATGGCCCACGCGAAGATCAGCACGAACGTGACCAGCCAGCGCATCACCGGCCCCAGCTTGGTCATCAGCTGGGCCACGCCCATGCCGATCAGCACGCTGCCGGCCACGAGGGCGGCCGCGAACCCGAACGTGCGGGCCAGCGACTTGTAGAACTCCGGGTCGGCCAGCACGTTCTCGTACTGGTCGAACCCGACGATGTTGAACGAGCCCGTGAACAGGGTCTTCTGGTTGAAGTCCGTGAACGACGTGAAGACCAGGAAGACCAACGGCACCACGACCAGCGCGACGATGATCACGCCGGCGGGCGTCAGCAGCCACAGGGGCGTCAGATTGCGACGCCGCTTCACCACGGGGACGGCGGCAGCCGTCGATTGCGCATTGCTCATCACGCTTCCCCTACTTCTTCGCGTACAGGGAGTCCGCATGCTCGTCGAACGACTTGGCCGCGGCCTTGGCCGTGGTCGCGCCGGTGGCGATGTCGCCGAAGCAGTTCAGGGAGCTGTCGTTCTCGATGGTCAGCCATTGCGGGGACGCCGGCGTGGCCTTGGTGTTCTTCGCCGACTCGAAGAAGCCGGTCAGGTAGGACGGGAAGTCCGCGGACTTCATGACCTCGTCGAGGCCTTCGACGTAGTTGGGCATCCACCCGTCCTTGGCGAACACGTAGTCCTTCTGGATCTCGGGGCTCGCGGCGATCTTGATCCACTTGAGCGCCAGCTCCTGACGCTTGCTCTTCTGCGCAACGCCCCACACCGAACCGGCCATCATCGCCGGCTGGAGCTTGCCGCTGGCGCCGGGCATGGGGAACGATCCCAGATCGTCGGTCGTGAGGTCGGGGTTGTACTGCTGGATGGTGCGGATGCCGGCGCTGTTGTTCAGGATCGCGCCGGTCTTGCCTTCGGCCAGCAGCTGGCTGAAGTCGGGGTTGCCGGTATCCAGCGAACGGGACGCCTCGGAGGACCACTTGTGCTGGAATTCCAGCCATTGGTCGATGCCCTTGAGCGAATTGTCGCTCGACAGGGTGCTCTTCCAGGTTCCGTCCGACTGCTGCTCGGCGAAGTCGCCGCCGGCATCCCAGATCCACCGTGCCGCCGACTTCCAATCGCGGCCGGGCATGTAGAACGGGGAGAAGTCCTTGTCGGTGTTCGCGTCCCGGAGCTTCTGCAGGTCGGCTTCAAGCTCCTCGTACGTGCTCGGCGGATTGTCGATTCCGGCCGCGGACCACATCTTCTTGTTGTAGATCACGGCGCCGGCGGCCCCCAGCGCGGGGATGCCGTACAGTCTGCCGTCGATGGTGGCGGGCTCCTCAAGACCGGACAGCCAGGTGTGCCCCTGCCTCATGTCGTCGGCCTTGTCCGTCAGATCCAGCAGGCCGCCGCTCACGGCGAACCCGGCGACCTGCGTGTTGCCCAGATCGATAACGTCCGGCGGCGTGTCCGTGGACAGCGCGGTCGTCACCTTCGTGTTGATGTCGGCCCACACCTGGGTCTGCACATCGACCTTGACGCCCGTCTCCTTGGTGAACCGCTCGTTGATCGCCTTGATGGTGTCCTCGCTCTGGTCGCCCTGCATGATCCACACCGTCAGCTTGCCGCCCGCGGACGCATCCTGCTGCGATCCGCCGGACGGGGCTCCCATCGAGCATCCCGACAGGGTGAGCGCTGACGCGGCCGCCAAGGCGATGGCCGCGGAAATCCTCTTCGTTCTCATGGTGGTTTCCTTTTCCTGGAATGCCTGCCCGACGCCGCCGTTCGGAGGAATGGCGCGACGTGCCGCTGCGCACGACGGTCCCGGGTCCGTATCCGCCCGCGCTGCCATGCGTGGACGATGCTGTTTCGGACGCCGTCGCCGGCGCCCGAAACAGCGCCTGGGAACGTGATGTCACATCGTTCCTCGACATGACATCACGGCATGAATGACCAGAATTTTGTTAGTCATCCTTGCTTAATTCCCTTAGTTGGTTTCAACCTCCTTGATAGCCAAGGATATGACGCCTTTATCTTTTTTGCAAGTCAGTCGAACAAAATAAGGGGCATGCTACGGCCTTGCTTGGCGAAACCTGACGGAACGCGCGGCATTCGGCCCGACGCGCCGAAGGGGGGCGTTGCATCGGGAAGTGCGGTCAGCAGGCGATGAGGGATGCACCGAGCGCGCCGATCGGAATCGACGGGTCGGCGAGCCGCAGACGTTCCGTCAGGCGCAGACCCGCGATGAAACCGCTGGAGGATTCCCGCCTGCGCAGTTCCCCGCGCAATGCGTCAAGCAACGGGGAGCCGACGCGCGAGACGCCGCCCCCGATGACGATGACCGAAGGGTCCTCGCCCTGGGCGACGATCTGCACGACGTCGGCGAGGGCATGCAGCAGGATGCCGAGAACCCGCCCGGCTTCGGCATCGCCTCCTGCGGCCTTCGCGAGGATGTCGGGCAGCGGAGGATCCGCCATGGGCCACATGCGTCGCAGAGCCCCTCCCGAGCATGCGGTCTCCAGACATCCGCGTTGGCCGCATTTGCATGCCACGCGGTTGGAATCCACCGGAAGGTGGCCGATCTCCCCGAGGGCGCCCGTGTCGCCGCGTTCGACGAGACCGGCGCGGACGAATCCGGCCGCCAGCCCCGTCCCCAGGTTGACGAACGCCATCCTTCCCTGACGGAGCCGTTCGGGAAGCGTCCCATAGGCTCCCAGCGCGGCGGCGTTCACGTCGTTGTCCACCCACACGGGCAGACCGAGCACGCCGGACGCGCGGCCCCCGAGCTCCAGTTTCTCGATTCCGAGATTGACCACGTTCTCCACCTGCCCGGTGTCTCGGTGGACCAACCCCGGGATGCCGATGCCCACCGATCTCACATCACCGAACCTCATGCCGGCCACCTGCCGCACGATGGCGGCCACGTCCTCCACGACCTCATTGCCGCCCTTTCGGGCCGTCCTGCGTCCGGACGCGAGGATGGCGCCGGCCGCGTCGGTCAGCACCGCCTCGATCTTCGTTCCCCCGACATCCACTCCGACGCGCAGGTTCTCTATTTCCGTCGCGCCGCCGCCGTTCATCATCATGGCAATCTCCGTTCCCGTTGGACGGACTTCTCTTTCGTCCGCCGATCATTATGTTCGAAATCCTTACATATTGGATTCGGGAAGCGATGATACACCACGACATGCGCGCCCTGCGACGGCGGCCGCATCCATCAGGACGAGGCCGCCGCCGCGGACAGCCCGCGCCTGCCCACGATCTCGCGCAGAACCGAGACCGCCTGCCCCCGCAGGGTGGCGTCGTCGCCGAGCTCGCACCGGCGCACCCGTATGTTGCTCTGGTAGTCGTTCCGCGACAAGGAGTTGACGGTTTCGCCGCATGCGCCGAGCAGCGTCTCGCCGACGATGTCGGGAGGCCCGTAGACGGCGATGTCGTGAAGGTTCAGCAGGCTCGCCGGCATGGCCAGCGCGCTGCCGAGCCTTGCGCCGGCCTCGGCCAGGATGTCCGCGCGCCGCTCGGGATTCCGGCGGATGCGGTCGCGCAACGCGATGGCCGATACATAGGTCTCCAGACAGCCGCGCTTGCCGCAGGTGCACGCAGGGCCGGCGGGATCGATCACGACATGGCCGATTTCGCCGGCCGCATGGTCATCGCCCTCCACGAACTCGTCGTTCAGCAGCACCGACGCGCCGATGCCCCGAGTGATCTGCACGAGCAGACAGTTGGGATTGCCGTGCCCGAGGAAGCGGTCGGCGAGCAGAGCCGCGTTCGCGTCGTTGTCCACTCGGACCGGCAACGAGAACTCGCCTTCGAGCATGTCGCGAAGCTCCACGTCATCCCAGCCGAGATTGGAACTGGAGATCACCCTCCCCGCGCCGGAAACCACGCCGGGGACGGCCACGCCGATGCCGACGAGCCCCGAACCGGCAAGCCGGATCATCTGGCCCACAAGCGAGAGCACATCGTCGAGATCGACCCGGTCGCCATCATCGAGCACGCGTTCGCGGCGCTCCACGATTCTGGCCCGCAGGTCCATCACGGCGCCGGTCATCACATACGGGCGGGACAGATCGACGCATACCAGACGAAGCACGTCCGCGTCGATGGCCAGCAGGGTGCCCGGCTTGCCCCGGCCGTCGCGCCTGCCCGACCCCAGTTCCCTCAGCAGGCCGTCGTCGATCATCTCGCCGGTCACATCCGTAGCGGTGGCGCGGGAAAGCCCCGTCTCCTTACACAGGTCGGCGCGCGACAGCTGCCGGTCGGGAAACAGTAGCCGGAACAGCAGTCTGCGGTTGTTGGCCCTTGCATCGCTGGGATTGGATTTAGCGTACATGGGAGCCCTCCTCGGGTGAGACGATTGCGGAAAATGCGGAATCACATTATCGGGACGGACATCCCGGCGTCATCCTCGAACGGCTTTCAGGATAACACCCATCAGGGGACTGACAATATGAAAACCCCGGCACTTTGACAAGTTTCCCATCTTTGTACATAATCATGTTCGACATCCAAACAAAATAGTTGCGACATACGGCCAAAGATGGTCGAGCACGGAAAGAAGACCAACATGAACAACACCACACGCGCAGCCATCGCCACGGCCGCCATCGGAGCGCTGCTCATCCCTCTCGCGGGATGCGGCAACACGACAACAAGCTCGGGCAAGACCGAACTGACGGTATGGTCGTGGGACGCCAGCATCGATCGCGCCGCCAAAAACTTCATGAAGGCCAACCCCGACATCACGGTGAAGGTGAGCAACGTCGGCAGCACCGAGGAGACCTACACCGCGCTCAACAACGCGGCCCAGGCCGGCAATGGCCTGCCCGACGTCACCCTGATCGAATACCTCGCCATCCCGCAGTTCGTGCACTCGGACACGCTCATGGATCTGAGCAAGGTCTACGACACCGTCAAGTTCAAGGACACGTTCACTCCCGGCACATGGAACTCCGTGAACATCAACGGCGGCCTGTACGCGATGCCTGCCGACTCGGGCCCCATGGCCTACTTCTACAACAAGGACGTGTTCGACAAGGCCGGTATCGGCCAACCACCGACCACCTGGGACGAGTTCTACGAAGACGCGAAGAAGATCCGCGCCACCGGCTCCTACATCACCTCCGACTCCGGCGACGCCGGCCTGTTCAACGCGATGATGTGGGCCATGGGCGGCCACGCCTACAAACTCAACGACGACAAACTGACCATCAATATCACCAAGGACAAGGGCGCCCAGCGGTTCATGAACCTCTGGCAGAAGATGCGCGACGAAGACCTCATCGACGTCCACACGAAGACCTGGACCGACGACTGGATGAAGTCACTGGGCGACGGCTCCATCGCCAGCCTCATCAGCGGCGCATGGATGGCCAACAACCTCCTGCAGGGCGTGCCCCAAGCCACCGGCAAATTCCGCGTAGCCCTCCTACCCACCATCGACGGAACGCCCATCAACGGCGAATACGGCGGCAGCGGACTGGCCATCACCAAGAAGATCCCCGACGGCAAACTCGACGCCGCCAAGAAGTTCGTCGAATACGTCACCACCAACGACGAAGGCATCGACGCCCGCGTATCCAACGGCAGCTTCCCCGCCACCACCAAGACCCTCGACCAGAAGGACTTCCTCGCCAAGACCACGCTCAGGAACGCCGACGGCAGCGACAACGAGTTCTTCGGCGGACAGAAATACAACGAGGTCTTCTCCCAGGCCGCCAAGAACGTCACCGGCAAATGGGAGTTTCTGCCCTTCGAACCCTACGCCCGCTCCATCTACAACGACAATATGGGATCGTTCTTCTCCGGCAAGACCGATTTCAGGACTGCTGCTGGCAAATGGCAGATAGCGCTAAGAAATTATGCCGCTGACCAAGGATTTGCATCGTTTCAAGATGAATAGATTACAAAGATGACTCCTGTAAGAAATTAGCTATGGTTCATATAGTATTATAAAGGAGTATATAAATTATACTCGTAATTAGATGGATACTTCATGTTAAGCACATTTCATAAATGTGTGAAATATTGACATGGGCCTATGTTTGAATTGAAGTCACTATTTCAGTTGTGTAAAAACACCCGATTTAATCCAATTGATTGCAATTTGGGTGCGGTTTGAAAGATGAAGTTTCGATAGAATTCGACTAACATAGCGTTTGACTGATTTGGTTTCCAGAAATAGTTTTTTTGCTATGTCTTCATTACTGAGTCCTTGTGCGATTAAGGCACATATGTCACGCTCTCTAGTAGTAAGACTCTTGAATGATTCAATAAATATATTTTGTTGGTCTTGAAAAATGAATTTGCTTTGTTGATATTCTACTAGTTTCTTTGTTATTCGTGGAGTAAGAATTTTACCATTTTCAAAAACAGCTTTTATCGATTCCATTAATTGTGATTTACTTATGTCTTTCAGTAGGAATCCGCTGGCTCCAGCGTCGAGCCCGCCGAAGGCGTAGTCGTCTTCGTCGTAGGTGGTGAGGATGAGGGTTCTGATGGTGGGCCAGTGTCTGGCGATGTGTCGGGTTGCTTCGATGCCGTCCATGCCGGGCATGCGCACGTCCATGAGGATCACGTCGGGCAATGGCCGGTGATTGGCATCCAACTGGTTGAGTGTGTCGATGGCGGATTGCCCGTTTTCCGCTGAGGTGATGACGGTGATGTCGGTCACGTCGTCGAGCATGAGCTGGAAACCGAGGCGTGCCAGTCTCTGGTCGTCTACGAGCATCACACGGATCATGGTTGAATCTTCCTTTCGGCCGGTTGCTTCCCGGTCATGTTCCCGGTTGGGGGAATGACCGCTTTGACCTGCCATTCGGTGCCATCGACCGGCCCATAGGCGAACGTGCCGCCGGCGTCTTGCACGCGCCGTGACAGTCCGGCCAATCCGGTGCCGTCATCGGGTGCGACGGCTTGCGCCGCACCGGTGGCTCCGTCGTTGCGGACGATGACGGTGACTCCGTTGGGCTGGTGGTTCCATGAGACGTTGAGATGCGTGACGTGTCTGCCGTGGCGGATGGCGTTGGTTATGGCCTCTCGGGTCACGTCGAAGCAGAGGTCCGCCTGGGGTTCGTCGTCGGCGCGGATGCCGGTTTCGGTGAATATGGTGATGATGCCGAGCGTGCGGGCATGTGCGAGGATCGGACGGATGTCATCCCATGAACGCATGCTCCGGGATCCCGGTTCAGCAGGGTCTTCGTCGGTCGTGTCGGTTTCAGTCAGTGCGCGCACGGCCTTGCGCGTGTCCGCCAGGCTTTCCCGTGCGATCTCGTTGATGCCTTTCAGGGCCTCGTCCACGCGCGGGTCGCCGGTCTTACCGCTCAATCCCTCGGATAAAGCGATGATCGTGGTCAACCCGTGACCCACGCTGTCGTGCAGCTGTCCGGCGATGCGCGAACGACGCACCGCGGCGTCACGCTGCTTGACGGCGGTCTGCGCGCGCCGGTGTTCCAGGCCGGCGGCGGCCGTGGCTCTCCTGGCTTGAACCATGCCGCGGTGCGCCAGGGCGATCGCGCCGGCGAGGGCGAGTAGGAGGATGCGGCCAGGCCATTCGCCGAGGAACTGGCTGGCGGGCCATGACATGAACGTCGCCAAGGTCACGGCCAACGTCGTCGCGAGGGATCCGATGTACATGCGGCGTTCCCCGGTCGTGCGCATGAACGCGTAAAACGCCGCGACCAGCTGGACCAGCAGAATCGAGTCCGCATGCCAGAAGGACAGCATTAGGGTCAGGACGAGCTGCGACATCAATGTGACGGACGGGACCCGGTAACGGAACATCAAGACCGAGCATGACAGGCACAGGGCCAGCAACAGCAGCACGAATCCGCCGGTCTGCTTGGCGAGCGTGTACATCGGGTCCAATGGGGTGCCGATTATGCGCTCCCACATGAGCATCATGACCTCGACCGCGAGCACGCATAATGGCATGGCTGTGGCCGTGACCCTGCCGACGTTCACCGTTTGCCGTTCCATACGATCCACTGTGCCGTCTCGCCGGGTCATCGGCGTGCTTACTGGGCGAGACAGTCCGCGCCGGGCATCAGGCAGCCGAGCATCGTGACCGAACCGGTGAACAACAAAGTGAATACGATGATGATGGCCAGCCATACGAACGGCGAGAGCAGCGCCCCGATCCATGCGGCGACGCGGCCGCCATGCTCCCATCCGTGCCCGTCGCGGCCGGTGATCCACGCGATCAGCACGCCGGGCAGGGACAGGAACAGTCCGAGCAGCAGGAATCCGACGATCGAATCGTTCGGCGCGGCTTGCAACGGTTGGGGCGGGTTCGGCCGGCCGGGCTCCGGGACGGGCGGTGACGCCGACAGGGGCTTGCCGGGTGACGGTTCGTGATGTGCGGGAATGTCCATGAGCGCCGATCCTTTTGAGTGTCATTGGAGCTTGTTGATGTTGATGGTGCCGTTGTCACCAGGCAATGCACTGATGGAGACCTTGACGATGCCGTCGTCGGCCGTGTAGTCGTATACGCCGGCCTGTTCCTCCTCGGTGGCGTTGCGGGTGAAGCCCGCGTCCTTGATCTTTCGCGCGTAGTCCTTCGCCTCGGCGATGGTCCATGACACGTCGATCAGATAGCCGTTGTCGGTCTCGTCCCTGATACGGGTCGTCACCCGATCGGGTTCGGGCACCCGGCCGGCATACTGGCCGTCCGGCCAGGAGCCTTGGACGGAGCCGCACGCCGCCAGCCCGAACAAGGCCGTCAGGATTAGCAGGAACGCGAGCAGCATGGACACCGGGGCTCGCCTCGGCATGGCCGTGTATCGGACAGGCATGATCTCATCCTCCTTTTCCGAATCCGGTGCCGTCAACGGCTTCTGATCGCGTCGGCCACGCTGCGGCGCAACGCGGGGCGGATCTGCATGTACTGGATGAGGAACAACGCCAGCCAGCAGGCCGCTGCCGCGCCGATCACACCGGTCCACGGGATCTCGGCCACCGGAACACCGACGAGCGTGATGGAGCGTGTGGCGAGCACGAGCGAGCTGACGGCGACCGGGATGAGCGCGAGGACGACCGCGCCGGCGGCCAATTGCAGGCTCTGCCACAGGATCATGCGCGTCACCCGGCGCGGCGACATGCCGATGCTGCGCAGCAGCGCCTGGTCGGCGACCATGCCGCGGTTCGACAACGCGATGACGGCCAGGCTCGTGGCCAGGGACACGATGCACAGCATCGCGATCATCAGCAGCGAGTCCGCGTAGTTCAGGCTCGTCGGATGGCCACCCAGGGCCAGTATCCGCCCGTAGGACCGCGCGCAGGTCAGCAGGGTCGCGGACAATCCCAGAGCCAGTGCGAGCGGGGCGATGGTGTTCATACTGGACACGGCCTTCGCCCTAGCGGCACGGGCCGCGAGCACGCCGGTCGCCGACCCGCACAGGCGGCACATGACGCGTCCCGCGTCCAACAGGATCGGGACCAGCACGCCGGCGAGGACATACATGCCGAACGACGCGATGATCCCGGCCCATAATGCGCCGTTGAACGTCTGGCCGGCCTCCTGTCCGAACGCGCGGGCGCGCGGCATGCCCATGCCGGAGAACGCCAATACCAGCGCCGCCGCCATGACAACCAGTCCCAGCGCCCAGCGCACCCAATACCGCCATCCACGCCGTCCAATCGGCGCGTCCTTGCCGCGGATCGCCTCGATGGGACGGACCTTCGCCGCACGCATCGAGGGCACAAACGCGCCCAGCATGCACGTGACCACGCCCAACAGCAGCGAGCCGAGCCATGCCGCCACGGACGGCGCGAACGCGGGAGGGACGAACGAGCCGAGCCCGCCGGCGAAGCTCTCCGCGGCCATCGCGTCGAACTCGGGAACCGCGAGCAGGCTGGCCGGCATCGCGATCAGTGAACCGAGCAGCGAGCCAATGAGGCTCGCCACGCCCACGAGCATCCACATGCCCGCACGCACCTGGCTCGGGCTGGCGCCCATGAGACGCCATTGCGCGAACGTGCCGCGGATGCGGTCAACCGTGGCCGAACCGACCACCGTGAGCGAGAAGAACGCAAGCAACGCCACCACGACATAGATCGTGACCGACACCATGGCGAACTCGGCCGGATCCAAACCCGCCAGCCGGGCGGCCGACGCGAACGACGGCGACGAGGTCCACACGAACTGGTTCATGCACACGCCCACCAGCGTGGTCACCACCGCGACCACCATGATCGTGGGCACCCAACCCGCGAGATTGTCGCGGAACACGCGAAGCACATACCTACCCACGGCGAACCTCCTGACCGTGCTGCGACATGGGCGGCTCGAACGTGCGGCGCATGCCCTCGACGATCTGCCCGGCGGTCAGCCTGCCCGCGACGTGGGTGATCCCGCCGTCACGCAGGAAGACTACGCGGTCGGCCAGTGCGGCGGCATCCGTGTCATGCGTGACCATGACCACGCTGGAACCCGAATCCGCCAGCTCGCGCAGCACCTGCAGCACGAGCTCGCTGTTCGCGGTGTCGAGCGCGCCGGTGGGCTCGTCGGCGAACACCACCGCCGGACGCAAGAGCAGGGCCCGGCACAGGGCCACGCGCTGCTGCTCTCCACCGGACAGGGCGCTCACCACGGTCCTCGCCCTCTGGCGCAGGCCGAACCGGGACAGCAGCTGCGTGACATGCACGTAGTCGGCCTTGCGATGGGCGAGCGAGAGCGGCAGCGTCACGTTCTCCTCGACCGTCAGATACGGCACGAGGTTGTACTGCTGGAACACGAAACCGATATGCCCGCGGATGAACCGCGAACGACGCTCCTCGTCCAACGCGTAGATGTCGGTGCCGCCGATGACGACCCGGCCCGAGTCGGGCCTGTCCAAACCGGACAACACGTACAACAGAGAGGTCTTGCCCGCTCCCGAAGGCCCGACGATCGCCGTCAACCCGGCACCGGGAATATCCAACGAGACATCATTGAGAATCACACTCGGACTGGAACCATCAGCGGAAGCCACACGCTTGACCAGCCCACGCGCCTGAATCGATAAATATGTATTTACCCCAATGAAGTCATTTGGTTGTTTTTTCATGGACGAGAATCCTTCCTACGAGAGTGCTACTGCCGACAGTATCCATAAAGACGAGTCAATCGTCTATGCCGGAGAGACGATTGACATCAAAAGATGTCAATCTGTGTCGAAGAGAGAGTCGAGTAACCATATAGTTGATAAACAGCCACCGGTCAAAGAATCATCAGAATTGTGATGTCCTTCATCTAAAAGTTGCAAAAACACCGAATTATGTGCGGACGGAACAATAGCCGAATATGAATTCAGCCATTGTTCCGTATATAAGAGAGGCGCCTTTATATCATTCTTGCCGGCAGTAATCCAAATGTCAGGAGCTTGATTAGAAAAATCAGCTGGAAGACGCCGCAATTGCGCCAAAGGTGAAAACGAGTCATAGCAAGAAGATGATGATGGATATCCGAATTCATCCCAATCGCTAATTGTAAGTGGATTGTCGGGGTTTGTGAGAATCAATTCCGGTGTTAAAAAAGGGTGCGATAATTGAACAATTTTGAAATAATCCGGGCGGCGCAATGCGGCAGAAAGAACAACCAAAGCGCCGGCGCTTGAACCCACTGCTCCAATGCGTTTGGCGTCACATAAGTTATTTGCAATCAATCCTTTAGTGCAATCGAGAAAATCATTGATAGATATGAACTTATTGTTTTTTATCGCTTGCCTATGCCATTCCTCCCCATACTCGCCCCCACCTCGAATATGGCAGAAGGCAACAGTTATGCCGGACTGTATGACATATGAAATCAAACGGTCATAGGCTCCCTCAAGTGCGATTCCATAACATCCGTATGCCATCAATAGAATAGGAGACTGCTCGAGAATACTATCAAGTCTATAAAAAAGTGTAATGGGAATATTTGTTTGATCTCTACTCCGGATAATAATTTTGCGACAGTGAATATTAGGTGTGGACGATACAGCCTCTAAGAATCCTTTCCTATTTCCTGTTACAATTTGCGTTTGATGGATTGGAGATGATATGCAGAAAACAGGGAACCTATCCTGAAATCCAAGAAAACTAATAACTCCACAAGGAGGAGCTTTCCATATCCCATTTTGTCCGAGAGATGGAATCCAGATGGCGGAGTCGCCCGATAGGCGTCCTATCACATAAACAATCCCATTACGCTTTTGCAATGATTTAGGAATAAATCCATGGGGAGACTGAATCATTTGCCTATCATGTATATCGTTAAAAAAGTTAATAATTAGAAGTTGGTTATTGACGATAGCATATAGAAGAGTATTTGTAATCTCCATCGAATCAATGGGGAGTGATGCAGTAATTTCCCTAAAGCGTGTGTCTCTTTCGCCGAAATCATCGAAAAACAGCATACGAGAATTGTCTCCGTGCGTCATTCTTATAACAATAACCGCATCATTACTGCAAACGAAAGATAATATATCATATTCACTATTTGTGCCGTATACTTCAATGATGCCACACTTGTTTGCCATCATTAGTTTATACGGGCGATTTGATTTGCTTTTATTAATCCAATAGATAGAATGGTATGTCGTTCTTATCTGAGGTACAACATTGTTGCACCTCAGAAGAATATTGGCGGATTGCTTTTTCAATTCATATAATGAAATAGTGTAAAAATCAGTTTTTGGCATCTGCGTTAATAATGCCGCTATTGTCTTCTCTGAATTAATGTAAAAACCAGATATTCTTCCAATCGGTTTTTGACATAAATGAATATATTGCGACGGATCATCCTTGAAATGAATTACTAGTTCATTATTAATTTGCATTAATTCGAGCGATTGATTACTGGAATAATGAAAATTATTTGTATCCTCTATTAAATGTTCACAAAGTTGTTGCGCCTTGCTGCGATACTTGTCAGAGAATTCTTCATACAATTTGATGGGTTGATTGAGTGTTGTACACTTCATAGTTACTCCATTGCAAAAGTGTCTGGCATCAATTTTGCGAATTGGTGCCAGACACTTGTCTTGTCAGCAGTTGCTGTAGGTCAAGGTACTCGGCAGGCCCGGGCAGGGGCCATTGAAGCTAAACGTGCTGATACGTGCTGCATCATCCGTTTCGCCGTCAGCAGTCAAGATTTGAAAATCAAGAACGTTGTTTCCCATTGTGCACCTCCTTTCTAATATCTAAGGAATCGTTCCATGACAGGAACGGTATGCCTGACCATTTCCCCTGGAGTGCGGCAAGAGATCCGAGGACTCCGGCGGATCCGGTCAGAAAATCACACGACAGTTTTAGTCCTTGATTTCCTCGGACATAAAAACCGCCTTTACTTGGAATGATAAATAGTCGAAGAGAATCGCAATATGAGTTAATTACCTGATATTCCAGCTTGCTTTTATCGTCCTTTGCATTCAGAAAAGTCAAAAAGCCTGACATACCATATGCGTATGTTCCCTGTGCACACTGATAGTAGGTGCATGCGCGAACTAGGGACTCATACTCTTTGTCCAAGAGACATTCTCCGGTCGCTTTTCGCAAGGCATATAAAGCGATTGCAATACCGCATGACCCGGTTCCCAGATATGGCAGAGTTCTCCACTTTTCATCGTATTCCATGGTCATATTTTGGGTCAAAACACATTTTTTAATATCGTTTTGTATTGCATGTAGTGCATAATCCACATATTTTTCATCTCGATCAACCGTTCTATAGATTTCGGCCCACAATAAGGCCGCGCCAGACCAGCCATATAATAATCCAGCGGATTCACATTCGACATCGTTGGTAAGCATGTTCTGCAACTTTGATGAGGCTAAAAATAGTTCATCATATGATTTATTCGACCCGATACTTAGGTCATTTAGGCCGACGCCAGCCCATCCGGACCAATAAGTAGGATTAATGGGGTTTGCCACGGGCAAAGAATGTGCTTCTCGAGCGAGTTCATCAAATCCCGCCATGCGTAAGCCATACTCCAAACCATCTTTGCCGGCGAATCCTCGGTTTTTAACGCCCGAAAGATGATTTAAAATCCATTGAGATGCTTTTTGAACCGATGCGGAATCTATTGGATCACCTGCCAAAGCTAACGTCGACAAAGCACCCGCAACGCCATAAGGGTATCCCACCGAGGCTTGTACAGCATTAGGGCCAAATAGTTCTATATCACCGGGTAGAGCAACTGTAGCGCCTTCATCAAAATGAAGGTGTGCCTTTATTCCCCGAGCTAGTCCATGTATTAAATCTTCAATAGAAGCGAGATTGACAGCTCGCTGATCCAAGGATAGCTGAGTATTTTTAGATGTCTTTTGAATTATAGATTCGATGGAGTCTTCGTTAATATCGAGATGACTCTGCGCGTGTCTAGCGATTCGTATAATGCTTCCTTCATTGCCCTGATCTGTAATGGTGGCTTGAGGAAGAAGCATATCTAACTCCAGCAACCCTAATGAACAAAAATCTGCGTCGGTGCCGGTAAACCCTGTCAGAGGACCATATCCTGGTGCTATTTGTTTAATTCGCCATCCTTTATCCATTTTGTGCGCGAATTCAAAATCAATAAATTTAGGATTAACTCCGTTTTCCATAATGATATTTTTAGGGTGAATATCACCAAGAAGCCATCCGTGTCGATGAAAGAGCGACATTGCTTTATCAAGCTGTGAAACGGTATGATCAACCCATTGCCCAAAGGCAGCATTATCTAGTTTCCAAGGAGCTGGCTTTAGTATGGGAGTTCTAAGCATGCATTCATGCTTAAGGTTGTTCCCTGGTATTTTCTCCATCACGAGATAAAGGTTTTCCCATGCTCTAAACATTCCGAATACCTGAGGCACAAAGCCCGTATCTTGTAATTCGGATAAGACATGTTCTTCGTGCTTCAAACGATATACAGCATCATGGCCGTCGGAATCAAGCGCCGTATATGGTCGCGCCTCCTTTAGTACAACGATAGTTCCTTTTGAAACGTATTCATCCGTCAACGCCTCTGCGGTATACACACCTCCACCGCATGAAAAATGCATAGCTGATTTCATCTCGAATGGGAATGGTATAGATTGAGATTCTATGGATTCGTGTAGAAATTCCGGTATTTTCACCCAATCCGGCACGATAAAGGTAGGACGACGTACATCTTCCTCCTCGACTCCGTCGGGCCTTTTCAATACACTTATATATTTTGTCTTATCCTTAGGCGGGATAAAAGCGCCGAAGCGATAGAATATAGGCCCGTTCCTCCAACGTCTATCCGAAAGGATATAGGGTCCTGACTCATTCCCAATAATGTCGTCTAACCCATTGAGAGTAGAATGAAACTCCAATTCGTTTACTGGATATATTGTAATATATTTTCCGGCAGCAGCCCTATCGGTATATTTACTGTTTTGATCAAAAAAATCAGCTTTTGTTGATAGATATTTAAATGCGACTTTTTTTTGAAAAACAATAATTTGATACTTCTCTTAATATCTTTTCATAATTCCAAAGAGTTGCCGAGATGTGAATCTTCCATCCCTGTTCCGGAATTTTAACATTACTAGGACGACAATTTGTCCATGGGGTACCTTTATATATCTTCCAATTATTTGGAAAGTGAATTTCATCATCAAGTCTTGGCGAAGATTGACGATCTGGTGGCTCATAGAAGGAACTGTTGGACTGACAGAATGGGATATATTTTAGGTCGATGGGCACGATTCTGTCTCTTTCCTTATTAATGGCTTATGACATTTTTATTACATCACCTATTCGCGTGCCGCGCGACCCGTTATGGGTTATCTGTCATCTCCAGATGACAAGAGATAAGAGTCGATATAGATTTCCGTCCAGTCGTCGGCCTTGTCATCATATGATGATATATACATTTTTTGTATAGTTTATGTCTGTATTTGTTATAGAGTTAGTCAGAGTGTTGCTTATTTGACCTAGCGGAACATAGTGTATTTTGTGTAGATGTCCAATCGGTTGTAATCGGTGAAAAGTGATATATATGCAGCATATATAAAATAACTATATTTTATAGTTAGATGAGGAATTATTGTAATAAATCGCCAAATTTCTTTTAGCTATGAGATATATTGTTCCGTTGCGAGATTGCGATAAAATGGTGCCGTTTTAAAAAGTTGTTTATGGGTTCCCGATCCGATAATCCGCCCTTGATTAAGTACATATATAAGATCGGAGTCAATTATCGTGGCGAGTCGATGCGCAACGATAATAAAAGTGCGGCCTTCTACCTGAGTCAATAGCTGAGTGATAAGGCGTTCGTTATCGGCGTCCAGGTTTGCGGTGGCTTCGTCGAGCAGGATGATTTTTGCCGTGGAAAGAAGTGCGCGGGCTATGGCGAGTCTTTGGCGTTCTCCGCCTGATAGCATGATTCCGTTTTCCCCTATCTGCATATCAAGACCTTTGTCGGATCGATCTAGCAGATGGGAGAGATTCACGGATTCCAATACCCGTCGGCATTCATCATCGCTACAATCGTTTGATCCGAGAAGTAGGTTCTCTCGTATGCTACCGGACAGTGCCGGTGAATCCTGTTCCACGTATGCGATGTGGCTGCGTAAATCGTCTCGATCACAGGTTGTTATGTCCTTACCGAGTACATTGATATTTCCGCTGGAAGGATCATAGAAACGTTCGATAAGTTGCAGGATCGTGCTTTTCCCTGCCCCTGAGGGCCCGACAAGTGCCGTGACACTTCCTTGGGATATGGAGAGATTCAGGTCACGCAGAATTGGTTTGGATCCATAGGAGAAGTAGACGTGTTGGAATTCCACCGCTGGCGGACGGGGCCCGCTGTGTGCCAGCGGCATATGTTCATTGATTGTTGCGACGACGGTGTCAGAGTCCTTTTCTTCGGGAATATCCAATATTTCCCGTATACGGTTCATTGCGGCCATTGAATTGCCGATTTGTGAGCCTGCGTAAATGATCTGGCTGAGCGGTGAGATGCTGATGAACAGCAACATGATGAACTGAGTAAGTTTCTCTACGGATAGCAGCCCTGTGGTTACGCGCCATAATCCCAGACCGAACACAATGATAGCTGCGAGTTGCAGGGCTATCGTGGCCAGTGGATTGACGATCGACTGGATTTTGGCAATCTTGAGTCCGGACAGGCGGACGCGGTTGATCAAGGCGGCAATAACCTTATTCTCGTTCTCGAAGCCGTTTGAAGCGCGTATGGTGCGGATGCCGGCGAGATCACGATTGAGCGTGGAGGTAAGGTCGCCGAGCGTGTATTGGCTGTCATAGCTTGCTCGTTCGATGAATTTAGCGGACAGCAGCATGAGCGTGAATACCGTAAGGAGCAAGGTGATCGCTGTGCCGAATAGGATCGGGTCAAGCATTGCCATAAACGCAGCGGAACCGATGACGGTGATGAAACCTGATGCAAGGGCTGATGTGCACTGCATGAATGCATTACGCAGTTGTGAGGTGTCGTTGCCGACACGGCTGAGCAGGTCGCCGGAGTCACGTTGATCGTATTCGCGTATGGGCAGACGTAGCAGGTGTTTGCTTAGTGCGAGACGAGCATCCCTTACGATATCCTCCCCTGTGCTCTGCAATTGGTAGTTCTGTAGGGCTGATATAGCTCCTGAAGCGGTGACGAGTAACAGCATTCCGGCAATGACGGGCCACTGGGGAACCTGGAATACACCATTCTGGAAGAAGTTGGTCATGTACTTAGGCACGAGCAGCGTCATAACGGCTCCTATGGCTCCAAGACATAGGATGAGTGCCAGCCGTCCTCGGTATTTTCGGAGAGGAGAAATCAGATTGTACATGGAGGCATGTTTCATGTGCATGGTGTCGTCCGGGTCGTTGGCGGTCATTGCGTATCTTTCCGTTCGGAACTGGTTCTGGTGATGGTGTACCGTCTGACGGCATCAGGTTCGCCGATGGGTATGCCGTTGGCTTCGACCCAGGCGTGTGCGCGAAAGGGACGATCGGTGAACCCGGTGCACCATGTGACGGATCGGCGAGATATGCGGCATGCCGCCGCCGTGGAGAGCGACCGAAGCAGACAACCCTGCTGGCTGCGGCATCTGCGGCTTACCGAACATACGGCGTTGCGGTAACGCTTCGCCATGTCGGCATCGGCTGGCGGATACCGTTCGGACCACGTTTCAAGCCGGCGGCAGAACTTTCCGATTCGTTGTCGTTCCATCCGTCTTCCGATAATGATGGCAATCAGCGCCACCAGGCGGTCGTGAAAGTTGACGCGTGTGGTTGCTTCCGGCTGTAGAGGGATACTCATAGGCGCACGTGCTTCCCTATATCGGCGAGGAATCGTTCCGTATCCCGGACGATGATTTGTCTGTCGGTCTGATATTCTTCGGCGATTGCGTTCATGCAATCCTCGACGGTTTTGCCGTGCATCAGACCGTCGAGGATGATTCGGCCTATTTCGTTGACCTGCAGGTATTCGCCGGTGTCGTTGACGAATACGATTGCCCCTCCCTCTTTGGGATATAGGGATATCTGGTCTTTCAGGCTGGTGTTCGCCATCGTGTTATCGGTTTGCATGTCTTAGCCACCTTTCCACTGCCGCGACTCGTTGCATTTCAAACAGAAACGTGATGTCAGGCATCGGCATGGAAGCTCGACGCCGTACGGCTGGTATATCGATCAGTCCTTCTTCGTCCAGCACTCCGCCGGCGATTGAGTCGAGCAGCGTGTCTTTCGAGCGTTGCCATGCCAGATACAGTGAATATGAGTGATCGCCTTTGACGGGACGCCGGAATATCGTTTCGGGGACTATACCCTTGAGCGCCCGGTACAATACGGCTTTGTGTAGATTTCCCTCGGTGCGTGCACTGATTGGGGCGCATAGCGCATAGCCCACGATTCCACGGTCCAGGTAGGGGGAGCGGAACGTTATGTCGTCGGAGGCGAACGTCCGATTAACCTGATTGAGCATTCGTGCCTGCATTGACAGAGAGTAGAGCGCCTGATGACGGCTTCGGTCGGGGCTTAATGGCCGAATGTCGGCGTGTTTCAATTGTGATTCAATGGCGCCATATAGGGTATCCCTGGCTTTCGCGGTCAGGAATTCGGGAATGCGTATGGCATCGTGCCATCCACAAGGCGAGGAGCGATGGCCATGATCTTGTTCCGCGTCCAGGAGCGATGACCGTAATTCCTCATGCAGATCGGTGCTGTCGGTCAGATCGAGAATTGCCTGATAGGGTGGGACCCGGTAATCGGCGCTGTATTGTCTTCGAATGTCCCGTAGCCGCAGCGGGTGTTCCCGCAGACAACTCCATGATGAGGATGGCATGGATGCGAACAGCTCGTCTCCTCCGAAACCCGTGACATGGATACGGCTTGTGTCTGCTTCCATTTCGGAGATTCGGCTGAGATAGCCTTCGATATCGCTCCAGAAGACCGGTTCTTCAGGTATCTCTCTGTTGGGATATTCGGCTGTGGATTCGAATGATCTGTTTCCATCCACGACTCGGCCGATTTTGATGAGTGGCATCCGAACGTCCTCGGAGATTCGCTCGGCCCATCGGGAATCCTGATTCATTGGATCGTCGGGTGTTTCATGATACAGGGGCATACGAACCCCCTCACTGGCGAAGATGTATGCGATGGCGGCGGAATCCACTCCTCCGGACACATCGGCGGATAGTGGTGCCTCATTGCGCCACTCATCCGCGATCGTCAGGAAACGGCTCCTTAGCGATGCCAGAATTACGTCGTTTGAAACATGTTTTATGGGTGAAGGTTCCGCTCTCGTATATCGCGGCCTATTGGATTTGTCGAGGTGCAGTGTGGTTGCGGCGGGTACGGAATGTATGTTCCTCCATGGGGATTTGTCCCCTCGCAGGCTGTCAGGGAGCGAAGGCAGCAGATCCATGATGATGCGTTCCAGGTCAAGATCGGCGTTCGTGATGCTTGCAAGCCGGAAGGCGCTGTCCGACAGGAGCACTTCATCTTCGGAGACGGTCCAGAACATGCGATCGCCACTCAACAGAGGAACCTGGACGCATGTTCCCTCGTCATTGATGCTGATGGAGGCGGGAAGCTTCGAACGGTCCGTCGGCTTCCCGCCGCGGACAATCACGGTACGGTTTGGGTTCTTATGCGTAAACGGCATCACGTTTCCCTATCCTGATACAGCTAGGGATCATCAATATATGCAGGGTTTCGGTCAGTTCGATCCCCAAGGGAACGGGGCCTTGGCTCCGCCAACATCGACATAGTTGCCGAACCATACGCCATTGGTTGCTTCCTTGAATGATGCGATGACCTCAACGACAGGAGGCACATAATCCTTCATCTTCGTTCTCCTCATGTTCTGTATATGGAACCGGATTGCATGCCGGTGCATGCCATTCCAGTTAACCTGATTTGGATGGTACATCCAAGAATGTGTTTGGTGTTTGTCATCTTCGGATGACAAACACCAAACACATGGACCTATGGGAGCGGGTGATCCGCCGGCGTTTTTCAGTCTTCCTTCCAGAGCTGGCCGCGGGAACCCTCTTTTACCACGGTGCCTTTATCCAGTACCACAACATCATCGGTAATCGGCTTCAGTCTGCCGTCCGGTTCGGATGCGATGAGCACCGCAACGCCACGATTCGCCTGCTTCCGTATCTGCTCGCAGATCCAATTCGTGCCCGATTGATCAAGTGCCTGGAGCGGTTCGTCTACGATCAGGGCTTTGGGGTTGGGAAGCAGAGCTATAGCGAATCGCATTTTGAGGACACCGATCGGAGCGAGATCGTGGAGCTTGACGGTGAGAAGATTCTGCAGTTCGGTCATGTGAATGATCCCGTCAAGAAGCGAATCAGACGTCCCGGCCCAGAGCGCCTTCCAACGAAGATAGGTTCCGGCCGAGTAATACGGGGACAGTGAAATGGCTTCGGGCATTGCACTCACAACGTTTTTTGGTATACGGGATGTGCCATAGGGTTTGCCACAGGTGGATATGCATCCGGAATCCGGGATATCCAGTCCCAACAGCATCCGGAGAACAGTTGTTTTGCCGGCGTCATGCGGTCCCATCAGAACGGTGACTCGACCTGCATAGGCGGCAAATGAGATCCCATGCAATTCGCGACCGGCATGATTGAATGAGACGTTCTCAAACGCGATGATGGGTGAAGCCGAATCGGGCAGCTGGCACATCGTTTTCCTTTCTTCGATTGACCCGAGCCGCAATAATCGAAGTCCCCCCCCCTAACGGTTTTTGGATACTGCCCTATCTTAGGGGATGGCAGAAGTGACGTGATATATATGCTAGGTTTGTTCCGTTCGCTTGAGCGATGGACATAGACAGTTAACCAGTTCGCTCTATTCTCCAATAAAAGGATTGTGGTGTTTGTCATCTGAAGATGACAAACACCACAATCCTTGAGATGAATATCGTGATTTTTATGCTGGTTTGCCGCCTGTTATTTGGTCCAGCCCCGATTGATACCAGGCTATGGCGATTTGAACCCGGTTCCGCATGTGCATTCTGGCCAATATGCGGCTTACCGTGCGCCGTACCGATGTCGTTTCGATGAATAGGCGCTCCGCGATTTCCTGATTGGACAAGCCTGCCGCCACGAGTTCCGCGACTTCACGTTCCCGCTTGGAAAGTCCGTCGAATAGGCTTCGTAGCAGCTTGATGCGGGTGTTGTCCGATATGGGCCGAACCCCGCGATTGAGCACTTCACCGGTGATTCTCGGTGTCAATACCGCATCTCCGTTATGCACGGCGTGTACGGCGTCACGTAGCTGTTTGGGGGTCGCATCCTTGAGCAGGAATCCGGATGCCCCGCGCGCCAATCCGTCGAAGGCGTAATCGTCCTCATCGTATGTGGTCAGGATCAGTATCTGGATTTGGGGGAATTGCTCCTTGATGATGCCCGTCGCCTCTATGCCGTCCATGACGGGCATGCGCACGTCCATCAGAATCACGTCAGGCAGTTGCTGCGGTGATTGCCGTAGGAACTCGATTGCTTGGGCGCCGTCCGCGGCCTGTGAGCTGACGATGATGTTCGGATCGTTGTTCAGCATCATCATGAAGCCGGTGCGCGCCCCTCGCATGTCATCGACCAGCATGACCTTGATGATGTCGTCTCTTGCATCCTTCATGGTTCTTCCGTTTCTTTCAGGGGATTAGTGCCTTGACCGCCCAGCCATTGCCGTATGGCCCATAGGACAGGGTGCCGCCCATTTTCGCAAGGCGTTGGGAGAGTCGTTGCAGTCCGGTTCCACCTGTCGGCTTCCCGCTTTGACCGGATGCCTCGCCGGTGGTGTCGTGTCCGGAGACGTGTCCATCGTTGCGGATCGTGATTGCTGTTCCGCCATCACGGTAATGATTCCAGGAGACGGCAATGCGGGTCAGTCCCGCGCCGTGCCGAAGGGCATTGGTCAGTGCCTCGCGAGTGACGGCGAAGCATAAATCCGAACGGCGGGGATCCTCGACGCGTCTTCCCGTTTCGGTGAACACGACGATGATTCCGGTTGAGCGTATGTGTTCCAGTACGGGTCTGATATCGTCCCAATCCCGTAAACGAAGGATGTCATCCTGATTCACTGGTTCAAGACCGACCTGTTCCAAAGACGGCTGCGATTCCTCTTCATTGAAGACCTTTAAGATGCGGCGCGTATCACCCAGACTGTCCTTCGCAATCGATGTGATCTCCGCTAAGACATCGGCCAGTTGCGGGTCGGAATAGCCGCCGTTCCTTATGCAGTCCTCGCCTCCCTGCGATAACGCGATGATCGAGGTCAATCCATGACCGACGCTGTCATGCAGTTCGTTGGCCATGCGAAGGCGCCGTTCCGTACGATTCTTCTCCTCCGCCAGTATTGCGGCCTTTCGCCGTGCCTCGGACAGCAGCCTATTCGCCGTTCGCCGTTCCCGCACTATGGACAACAGTGAGGATGCGATGCCGGCCAAAGCGACGGAATACAGTAACGCCAAATACTGAGGCTGTAGATAGGAGGGATAGATGCATTGCATTGCGATCATGCAGATCATGGCCAGATCGCACATGGCCTGGGCATACAGGGGAAGCCGAATGCACAGATAGAGCACCAGGATAAGCGCGACCTGCGTGTATGAGTGCAGGCCAACGCCGAACAGGACGCCCAGGGAGAGTTCTATGAATTCCAAGGCCAGCAACGCCACGGGGCTTCTGGACCTTAACGTCACGTTTATGGCTCCTAAAACCAGCAGTATGAGGAAGTACCATATCCCCGCTCCCTCGTTGAGGAACCGGATAAACGAATATCCTGTGCCGATTGCCATCCGCTCTTTCACATAATCGCGGATCAGCACGCCCATCGTGCCAACGATGCAGATCAGAGTCGTCGTGAAACGAAGCAGGCGTTCCCCTTTGAGCTGACGAAGCCATAGGATCAATCGATCCCGCGGGGTGACGGCCAGCGTTTGTCCCCCATCTGATGACTTACCCCGGCGTGAGCCCATAATGAGGCGGTTCCTCGCAACCTGCACCTTACGCCTTCTTCGTTGTCCGAGAATACAGCTCTCCCATTATCTACGATTCGAGGCTCGCATGTCCATGACCTGGCTCCTGTTTGACATCTACGGATGACAGTAACTTATCGCGGACTTCCCGCTCCGCTTGCGGAGAGAATGCTCCAGGCGGGGCTGTTCGACATACTCTCCGCAATCGGCGCGGGAACGCGGCCCCGGGCCATGCGCTACGCGCATGACCGTGTTGCTTGGCCGCTCGCATGCTCGCGGCGGTGGGCCGCGCGGAATCTGACGAGGGGTTTGCGGCCACCACCAGCATGCCATGCGCTCCGTCTGTGTTCCCTGCGCCGTGTCCCGCGCCGCTCCCGTGCCTGCGCTGCGACGGCGGACCAGCATGCCGTCTTCGCTACGGCCCGGATCGTCGCGGTCCACGCCTCCGGTCTCTCCGCCTACGCGCATGGCAGGCGGGTGGTGTCCGAAATGGAAACCACACGGAAAGGACCGATGGACATGAACGACATGGTGGACACCCGCATGGCGGGAACCGGACTGGCGAAACGCGTACGCGACGGGTTTCTTCAGGACCGGCGTGAACTTGGACCGGCGCAAGCGGCCGACAAGTGGTTCGCGCCCCTGATGGACAGGTGGAACGGCCTGCTGTCGCGCGACGAGGGCGGCTTCTCCCATGAGGAGCGCGTCACGCTGGCGGTGCTGATGACCGAGTGCCTGAGCATGCGGGACGCGCTGATACTCGCATCGCTGCGCGAAATGGGCGGCGGCGAACTGCACATGCTGTACGCCCAGCCGCATTCGATGGAATCGGCGGCCGTGGTCATGCGCGAACTGTCACGGGCGTTCAAGGACGCCGACTACCAGCCGGACACGCGACGCGGGGAACGCGCGACGGCGTTGCTGGAATCGGTGACGGCCGACGCGCCGGACGGATACGAGGCGCAGCCGATGGCGTCGTGCGCGTACCTGCTGTGGATGGCCGACCGTTCGACCGCCGCCGCGGTGCGCGCGCTCAAGGCCTTGGCCTTGGATGACGACTGTTCGCTGGCGTCCCTCGTGCTCGCGGCCAGCGAACACGGCATCCGCCCCGCATGGACGGAACGCCGCCGCCACTGAACGTCGGCCGCGGATTCAATCCGGTCGGGGCTTCCGACGCCGGAAGCCCCGACCAATCCCAATCATCCGATTTTTTCAAGGAGACAATCATGGAAACCGCAATCATCGAACGTCCCGTAATGACCGACGAGAGCATGGACGAATCGAACATCGTCATGCTGGACGTGGGTCTCATCGACCCGAACCCCGCGAACCCGCGCCGTGACGTGGGCGACGTGTCGGAACTCGCGGATTCGATACGCGCGCAGGGCATCCGGCAGAACCTGCTCGTCACTCCCACGCCGCGGGGACGCTACCTGCTCGTCATCGGGCATCGTCGCCTCGCCGCCGCCAAACTCGCCGGATTGAGCCGGGTGCCCGCCGTGGTGGCCGATTTGTCGGAACGGGAGCAACGCGAGCTCATGCTCGTGGAGAACAGCCAGCGCGCCGACCTGACCGTCATCGAGGAGGCCGACGGCTATCAGGGGCTTCTCGATTTGGGCGTGGGCGTGGACGAGGCGGCGCAACGTACCGGCCGTTCCGTGTCATTGGTGCGCCGACGCCTGAAGATAGCCGCCATCGGCGAGAACGCGCGAAGCAAGGCCGGAACCGCCCAGCTGAGCATCGACGACTGGGAAACCATCGCCGACTTCGACCGGTATCCGGACCTTCAGGAACGGCTCGCCGAGGCGGCGGGCGGCAAGAACTGGAACATGGCCGTCAAGCACGCCCGGCAGGAGCGGACATGGCGCGAATGGCTCGACACGGCGAGAGCCGAATTGGAACGCATGGGCATCGACGCGGCCGACGAACAACCGAACACGGACGGCTGGTATGACTCGCCGAAGGGATTGCGACGCACCACGATGCTGACCACGGGCGACATCGCCAAGGCCATCGACGCATGGCGCGACTCCCATGACGGTGCCACGCCCGTCGTGGGGGTGCGGGCCGAAGGCGCGTCATGGGCGCGCGGCATCGTCCTGTACGAGACCGTGGACGAGGAGGCGGAGACCGCGGCCCGCGAGGCGCGGGAGGCGCGTTGGCGAGAGGAACGGGAACGCGAGGAACGCGAGACGGCACCGGCCAAGGAGTTCGCGCGGGCAAGCCGTGATTTGCGCATCGCGTTCGTGACGCATCTCATGGAACTGAAATCCCAGCCGAAAGGCATCGGCAGGGCCGTCGCCCTGCTGTCCGCGAGATTCGCGCTCGATGCGCTCACCGAGGGATTCGACCAATGGGACAGTCACGCCGAAGACGTCTGGGGGCAAATCACCGGCATCGACACGACGGGCGACGGCGCCGATGCCGAGGAGCCGGAGAGCGAGGCCGAAGACCCGTTACGCGCGTCCGTCACCGCGATGATTGCCGGCGACCCGCAACGGGCCGCGTTCGGACTGCTCTACGCGTTGGCCGAGGAACGCGTCAGCTGGGAAACGTGGCGCGGCGCGGCGACCATCGCGGAACACGCCGCGCCACTGTACGAGGCTTTGGAAACGCTCGGCTACCGCACCTCGGACACGGAGACCGAAGCCCTCAACGGCTCCCTCGCGCCAATCGATGACGACGACAATGGCGGGGATGCCGGCATAGGGCAGGACGGCGAACCGGACGACGACGGGACGTCGCAGACCGACGACGCATCCGGCGAACCGGAAGACGCCGAATAGACGACGGACTGGGCGGAACCGGAATACGGGTTCCGCCCAGTCCGGGCGCGGACGGCGAAACGTGACGGCGCATGCGCGCCCGCACCTGCCGGAGCCAAGCGGCGGCGGGTGACGCTCAGCCGTGGCGGGCGGAGCGTCGTCGGAGCCGCGCGTCGCACCAATCCATGAGCATGCTCGCAAGCACGGCCGTGAGGAACGCGGCGACGATTAACGTGAAAGAGCCGTCCAATGCCGGAGCGTCCGAGCCGGCGAGGAAATGCATGAGCAGGAACGCCAGCATGAGCAATCCCGACAGCATGGCGAACGCCGTGAACACGGAATTCGCGAGGAACACCACGAGCCGCAACGGGTGCGCGAGCAGGGCAAGGCACGAGGCCACGCCCCGCATCAGCGTGCGTATCACGCCCGTCGCCAGCGACAGGCCAAGCATCACCAGCAGCATCGGCATCGCCGTCACCTCCCGTATGTCGCCAATGTCATCCAGCGTAGCCGCCAGGACGCGGGAAACCGAATCGCAACCCCTCCGGGTCCAATCCAATCGAACCGGACGTGTCAGCATCCATGGCATCAGCCGCATTCTCCGTTGCGGCGTTGTCCTTCGTCAGGGCAGTCTCCGGCGCATCGGCGGCGGATGCCGGTCGGCCGCCGGATTCGACGGCCGAATCCGCGCCATCATGGATTTCGCCATGGCTATCGGCGGGATTGGCATGTCCGTAGTCGGGCGTGACGGCATGGAACGCCATGCCCGTCTCCCTCGGCTCCATCCTGAGCGTGCGCACAAGCTGGGCGCGCGGCATGTGATGGTCGTCGCAGAACGACTGGGCGGCGTCGCGGAATCGTTCCGCGGCCCAGCGCATGTCGTCCAGCAGGATGCCCAAACGCGACAGTTCGCCGCGTTTGCGCCGAAGCGCCTCCAACTCGGCATCCAATGCGTTGTCGGCGATGGCGCGCATCGCCCGGTTGCGTTCCCTCGGCTTCGCCATGACGGTCTCCTCACGGTGATTGTTCTTCGTTGCCCCGCATCGTAGAACGACGCCGGCCATGATGCCGGCGGACACGAAAACGGAACCGGCACCGGCATGCGAAACGTGACATGGAGTCCGCCGCGCATGGCGTGGCACGAAGGTGAAACTGACCGGTGCCGCAACCATCCCTCCCCGGAGGGGCGGTTGGTGTGCAGCAAGCATCGCCGGTGTACGTACACCGGCGCGGCCCCGCGAAGCTCGGGGCCGATCGCGGGACACCCGTGGAACCCGATATGAGGAGGCGCCGATGGGCTGGAAAGGCAACCGTTCCAGGACGATCCGCAAGACGGTCACGTTCAGCGAGGAGGAATGGCGGTGGGTGGCGGACTCGCTCAAAGTGGAGAACCGTCAGCGTATCCAAGCCGGGCTCAGGCCCGTGGGATGGATGGCGTTCGCCCGCAACCGGATCAGATGCGCCCACCGCGTCAACATCACCGTGCCCGCGAACCTGCATGACGTGAGCGCCCAACTGGCGAGGATCGGCAACAACGTCAACCAGATCGCCCGTCACGCGAACACCACGCGGGAGACGGACCTGGCCATGCTCTCGCGCGTGTTCGACGAGCTGCGCCAGGCGGAACGACTGGTCGCGGGCCTGAGCATCCGGGTGGAGACCGACGTCGACCCCAAAGGGGTGCCCGAATGGCTGTAGTCAAGATCGGCAAGATCAAAAGCACGCTCGCCCGCAGCATCGCCTACGTGACGAACCCGGCCAAGACCGACGGCTACCGGTGGGCCTCGACCACCGTCGGCGATGACATCACGGACGCCGAGTCCATCGCCCGCGGCTTCGAACGTGCGTTGGACGCCACGAAAGGCGGCTCACGCCGACGGGGCGCCGTGTTGGCGCTGCACGTGATCCAATCGTTCGATCCCACCGACCAGGTCACGCCCCGATTGGCGCATCTGATCGGGGAACGGTTCGTCCGGGAGATCACCGGAGGCACGCACGACTACGTGATCGCCACCCACACCGACAGGTCCCACATGCACAACCACATCCTCATCTGCCCGGCAGACCGGATTACGGGCAAGGCCCTGCGTCTGCGGAAAGGGACTTTGGGCGAATGGCGGAAGATCAGCGACCGGCTGTGCCGCGAATACGGGCTGCACATCCTCATGCCGGAACAGTCCGGGCGCGTGGCCCCGTCGATCGGGGAACTCCACCTGAGCGCCAGAGGCGGCAACCTCAAGGACCGGCTGCGCACCAGCATCGACACGGCCTGCATGAACGCCCATGACTTCGCGGGATTCCGCCGCGAACTCGCGACGCTCGGCGTCAACGCGACCGTTCGCGGCGGACGCATCACCTACACGTCATGCGGGCAGACCCGCGGAATCCGAGACCGGCGACTGGGCGTGGCGTACAACATGCTCGCCGTCATGGGCAAGATCCACCGGCGCACGCTCAGCGAGATCATCTTCCATGAGGCCATGATCACCCGTCGGACGGATACGGCGGTGACCGTGCGGGTGCCCGGCACGCACGGACGCCTGCACCTGGCAATACCGTGCGACCGGCTCGTGCGCGACGGAAGGATCTGGCACGCCTACCTGTCCGACGACGTCAGACAGGTGCTCACCGACGGGAACGGCGGCTATGTGCGGTCAACGGACTGCGAGAGCCTGTACGCATGGTTCGCACGGCCCGCGCTGCGACTTGAGGACTACTGTCGGCAACGGTTCGACGGCCGGGACATGACCGGCGTGAACGGGCGCGCGCTGCGTCAGGCGATCGCCTGCGACCGGCTCGCCGACAGCCTGCGCGAGCTCAATGTGCTCGCCCAAGTCATTGATGAGGGCGACGGCCGATTGGCGACGCTCGGCCGACTCACCGACTCCGTCGAACGCAACGCGAAGCACATGCGCGCCCTGATCGCGCTCATCGCCGACAACCACGATCAGGGAGCCGACGCCACGGGACTGGAAGCCCAGCTCGCCATCGAGGAGCAGGAGACCCGCAACCTGGCTTCCGACGCCCTCGCCCTGCGCCGGCTCATCGCCCGCACCGCGCCAGCCTCCGAACGCTCCGACGGCGCACGGCGCGCGCAACGCCGCGATGACGGGCATCGTGTCCGCCGCAGGAACCGGTGAGCCGGCGGAAGCTGGAACGCAACGAACCACGACGGATGACGGGAGAATCCCATGGCGGCCGAGGACCAGGCACAGGAACTCATGATGCGCGTCAGCGAGCAAGGCACACGCGTCATCATCGACGTGACCAAATACGGGCTCGACAAGGCGCTGCACCTGCTTGGCATCGGCGTGCACGCCACCGGCGAGACACTGCGGCGCATCAGGACCACCGGCAAGGTGGACGGCAAAACCCTGCATCGCACCGGCGAGCCGATCAACGTGCAGGAAGTCACCGGACGATACGCCCGGCAGCTCGAACACGACCTGAAAAAGGCCGGCATCACCTTCCACATCGAGCACGACCGCGACACCGGCCGCACCTTCCTCCACTTCCAAGGCAGGGACGCCGACGAGGTCAACCACGTCGTCTCGCGCATCGTCGAGCGCCTCAACCGGGAACTCGCCCAACAGGAGACCGCCACGATTCCCGAACCCGGTGGCGCCGACCACGCGCAGCCGTCCATGGAGACGACGCCGATGCCGGAACGGGAGGAGCCGAACCCGTTCCTCGAACCATCCGACGACGCGCTGCGCCTCGCCTTCGACGCCGAATCGCCATCGAACGGCCGGTTCGACTTCCGCACGGTGCCCTGGGACCGTGACGCCGCGATCATCACCGACCAGCTCGACCGGCTCCACATACCCCACCACACGCAACGGGTCGCCGACGACACGGTGCGCTTCACCTACCCGGCCGGCCAGGCCAGACGTATCGCCGACGCGATCGAATCCCTGACCGCACGCTCGCGGGGCCTGGACTGGAGCCGCATGGACATCCCCGCCCCGGACGGCGGCGTGCGACGCCCCAAAACCAAACAACAGACCCTGAACGACATCCGCAAGCGGGCCGGCAAACGCATCGAAGGCCAACGCCGCACCGCGCCCTCGAAACAACGCACCCGCACCCGGTGAACGGATGCGCGACGACCATGACCGGAAAGGAGCATCGCCATGCCCGAGCTTTCAGCCAACGCGCGTTGGCTCATGGACAACCTCATCGACAACGACCGGCAGGCCCTGGCGGACATCGCACGACGCGGCGAGCAATACGCGGCCGCCGGCATGCCGCAGGACAACCGGCTGGACCAGGTCGCCCGCATGGTCGTCGATGACGCCATCCGACGCCACAACCAGGCATGGCCCGACGCCGCGATCGGCTTCCCCGCGCCGGACCTCGACCAGGCCTCCGACGAGATCGCCCAACGCATCCGCACGCAGGCCGCACGATCATGGAACACGCCCGACGCCATGCAGACGCCGACGCAATGGCAGCCCGAACATCCCGGGAACACGCATACCCCGGCCCCGGAGCCAAAGCAGGACGGGACGGCCGTCGGCCGTCCCGGCGGCGAGCAGCCGACGCAACCCGCGGCCGGCGGAAGAACAAAGGAGATCTGGCCGCGCGTGAACTTCCCCAACAGCTACGTGCACCTGTACCGGATGACCTCCAAGGACGGGCGCACGTTCGACAAGATGCGCGTGGCGATACCGCAAGGCACCAGCATCCGCGGCGTGGACCTGACCGGATGGCAGCTCGACCGCTTCCTGACCGACCATGCACGGGACGCCAAACTGAACGGGCGCGACGTGACCGTCAGCTTCAAACCCGGCGAACCGGTGGAACTGTGGCGCGGCAAAGGCGAACAACGCGAGACCATGCGCATCGACGACGCATGGCAGCTGTGCCGCGCCGTCAAAGCGCAACGCATGGCCTACGCGAGGCAACACGCCGAAAACAAACCGGTCACCGCCACCGGCACCCGAACCGGCGAGGAACCGCCAGCAGCAGCACCCGGCCCGGAGAACCCCGAACAGGCGGCCGCGCAATCCCAGACGGCCGGCAAGAGCCGGACGCTCGACGCCATCAAGGACAGGGCCAAACGCCGTGCACAGACACCATCCACCACGCCGGCAAGAACGCAGGCGCAAACACAGACAAGGAGCCGATGATGGCGGAAGACGATCTGACGATCAACGTATGGGTAGGCAACCTCGGCCGATACAACGAGGGCACGCTCATCGGCGGATGGCTGCGCCTGCCCACGGACGAGCAGCGGATCGACCGGTTCCTCACCGAACAGGTCGGACTGACGCTCGACGCGCAGCAAGCCTATGAGATCGGACGCCAAGGAGGCGTCGTCTACGAGGAATACGGCATCTTCGCCCACGAATACACGGGACTGCTCGCCGCACTCGACTACCGGCCCGGCGAATACGAAGACATCCACGCCCTGAACACGCTCGCACAAGCCGCCCGGATCTTCACGCAAGACCAGCCCGAAGCATTGGAGGCGGTACGGCTGGCGGCCGACATGAACAGCGTGCACGACCCGATCGGACTGGCGAACCTGCTCGTCCAATCCGAGGACATCGAATACATGACCTACGACCCGCCGCAAGGCATCACGCAGGAGAACACGCCCGACCTGGACGAGATGTACGGCTGGCATTGCGTCAACCAAAACGCCGAACTCGCGAAACTCCTTGACGGACCATACGGCATGTACTTCGACGTGGCGAAATACGGGCGCGACGCCACCATCAACGACAACGTCACCCTCGCCGACCAGGGGTTCCTGCTCGACGCCACCATCCCCGACACCAAACGGTATTCCGGTACGGAGCTCAAGCAGATCATCGACGCCTACACCGACAGCGAGCCCGGCCTCGACGCCACGATGCCGACGGTCTCCGATGCATTGCAGATGGTTGAACGCTGGGGAGACACGCACGACAACGTGATGCGATCGGACGACGCCACACGCATCACCGAACGCATCATGCGGGCCAACGACACCGATGACGAAACCCTGCGCCGACAGGTCCAAGGCCTCATCAAACCGGTGGCCGACCAGCTGGACGGCGACATGCCCTCAGGCTCTGCCACGTTCGCCAGACTCATCGCCGAACACGCAGCAGAACGCGCCAATCCCGACCAGATGCCGGCACGGGAACCGTTCCAGCTCGAATCACTGCTCGAACCCGGCGAACGCATCATGGAATACACGCTCTCCGGCACGGCGACGAACTGGGGGGCACCCGTCTACCAGTGCATCATGCCCACCGATTCCACCGACATCAGCGCAGGATTGGAGGACACCCTCCAACGCATCATCGCCGACCGGACCGGACACGGCGACGCCGCCGCGATACTCGCCGAAACCATGGGCGCCAAGCCCGCCGGCGAACTCGACCCCGCCGACGGCATCACCCCGATCGACCAGGGATACGCGCTGCCCGCACCCCTCACCTCCTTCAACCCCAAACCGGCGAAAGAGGAAGAGCCAAACACGTCGAAAGGCAAGGACACGGTGCTCGACGGCATACGCCAACGGGCCAGCCAGCGCGCCGACGACCCCACAGCCCATCCATCCGCACCGGACCGGACGAAGACCCGCAACCGATAAGCCGCCGAGGAGACCAGCATGACCACCATGGACACCGCCTACCGGCAACTGCAGGACGAACTCAAACGCCTCGGCTACGAGCTGCGCATGGAAGGCTTCGGCATCCTCCAGCCCCAAGGCTCCTACGGGGACATCGAACCACCGTACCGGCTCGTCACCCTGCGCGAGATCCCCATCGAACCGTTGCCCGAATGGTCGGCCGACGTGCACCCGCACGACATCACCTACCGGTTCGATGCCACGCGATACCAGCACGACCGCGACCAACGGGACACCGTTGACGTGCGCGACTACGAAACATGGACGCGCACCGTATGCGACGAACAACACGTGCAGGGCCGCGTGCTCATCGACATGGACAAAACGGCGGAGGAACGCATCGCCGACCTCGCCACCGCAATCCACTACATCCAATCCGCGAACCCCGCATGCCGATCCTACCCGGTGGACCGCAAGACCCGACGCAACGAACTGCCCGACCGCACTCGCATCAGCCAGCCGATTGATGACTACCGGGACCCGTGGAGCATACGGGTCATGGCCGCACGGGAACAGGCCCTCGACACGCTCGCCTCCAAACACGTTCGGGTGGCCAGAGCCCGCGCCGAATCCGACGCGCTCACCGGAGGCGGCCGTGACGCCCGCACCATCGGACGCGACGCCATCAACGCCGTCCAAGGCAAAGCCCCGAACATCGACAAACCCACCAGAAAACGCAGGCCAAGCCGATGAGCGACGCCCGATACCCGCAGGCCTATGCGCGCGGCATCCTCACCGATGACGCCAGATTCCACACCGACGGCAACGGTAGGACGACGGCAACCCTGACCGTAAACGCCGGCACCATGGACGCGCCGCTCATCATCCGCGTGCACGCAGCCGGAGACCATGCGGCATACCTACGCGAACAGGGTGCGCTGCAGGGGCGACGGCTCATCGTCCACGGCATCATCCATGAGGAGGAAACCGCCGACGAAGCATACATCCTGGCCGACGAAATGGCCCTGCACACCAGCGTCAAGGACACGCTCCCGTGAACACGGCGCGAACGATCACCATCATCGGCGCAGATGAGAAAACCAACGGCGCTCCAATCACACACGAAATCCCCGCCACCTACGATACGGGAACACCTGTGGGACGCATCCTTGCCGCGATGTGCGACGGAGGCGACACCATCGAGAACCGCCAAGGCCTCACGCGCATCACCATCGCCGCCGACGCGGGAAACAGACAGCCGACGCCCGGGCACGATGAACTTTTGCCGGCGGACACCGCCGTCATGCAGCCTGCGGCCGACGATCCGCCATGGACCAGGGAACAAACGCTCACGAACATCCGCGTCCGCGCCGAACACCGCGTCAACAGCCGGATTGCGCAGCCGGCCGATGCCCCCGCAGGCGATGACATGCGACGAGCCATGACACAGCACCGCGGCGGCTTGGAAAGAGACAGGGGAAACCAATGAAACGTCTGCAAGCCATACTGCCCGCGGCCATGGGACTGTTCACGCTGTTCTGGCTGGGCGACAAGATCGGCTACCAGATACGCGCCGACCTGGATGAAGGCATGAGCGTGATTGACCTGATGAACAGGTTCTGGCTCGACCTGTACCATCCATTCCACCTGTCCACGAACCATACCGACCTGCTGTGCGGACTCGCCGCAACGGGCGTCGGCCTGCTGATCTGGGCATACAAGTACACGGCACGCCTGAACCTGCGCAGCGGCGAGGAACACGGCTCCGCACACTGGGGCACCCCGAAGGACATCAAACCGTTCATCGACCCCGTGGAATCCCACAACATCCGATTCACCGCGACCGAACGGCTCTCCATAGACACACGACGCACCCTGCGCAACCTCAACGCGCTCCTGCTTGGCTCATCAGGCTCCGGCAAAACCCGCTACTACGTCAAACCCAACCTATTGTCCGTGGACATGAACTGGGCCGTCACCGACCCCAAAGGCGAACTCAAACGCGATACGGAACACGCCATGCGCGACCGCGGCTATCAGGTCAACACGCTCGACCTCATCCACCTCGACCGATCCGACCGGTTCAACCCCATGCGCTACATCGACTCCAAGGAACCCCAATCCGCGATCCTGCGCCTGACCGACAACCTCGTCACCAACGCCACCGGAGACCGCAAAACCGGAGACAGCTTCTGGCAGGACGCCGAAAAAGCACTCCTATGCGCCCTCATCGCATGGACCTACTACACCGAAAGCAACCCCACCCTCAACCAAGTCACCGACACCCTCGACCGCATGGGAGCCAGCGAACAAGACGAAGACAAGGAATACATCATCGACGCGCTCTTCGCCGAAACCCAAACCGAAATCCACCGCATGCGCGAACATCCCGACGACTACGACGCGGAAACCCGGAGAATGCTCGACGGGCTCGCGTTCGCATGCGCCCAATACAACACGTTCCTCAAAGGCGCCGGCGAAACCAAGAAAAGCATCATCATCACCACCGGCGTCCACCTCGCACCCCTCCAAGTGCGCGAGGTACGCCGGATTCTCGACGGCGACGACATCCGGCTCGAAACCCTCGACCAAGGCAAACGCATCATCTACCTCGAACTGCCCGACACCAATGCCACGTTCTCCTTCATCGCCAGCGTCTTCTACCAATGCCTCTTCGAAACGCTTGTACGCAAAGCCGACGCCCAACCCGACGGCGTGCTTGACCGCGACGTGCACTGCATGCTCGACGAATTCGCCAACATCGGCAAGATCCCCAACTTCGTAAGGCTCATCGCCACCATACGAAGCCGACGCATCAGCTGCAGCATCATCCTTCAGACCGTCAGCCAAGGCAAAAGCCTCTATCGGGATGACTGGGAGACCATCGCCGGCAACTGCGACAGCCAGCTCTTCCTCGGCGGCAACGAACCCAGCACCACCAAATACATCAGCGACCGGCTCGGAGACCAAACCATCGACGTCATCGAAACCAGCGAAACCAAAGGCCTCAACGGCAGCTGGACACGCAGCACCCGCAAGAACGCGAGAAAACTCCTCACCCCGGACGAACTCGGGCGCATCCCCACTAGCCAGTGCATCTACCTACTCAGAGGCATACCACCGTTCCTCAGCGAGAAGTTGTGTCATCTATAGATGACACAACTTGTATGTATCGGTCAGTCTCTTGAATATGCATGAAATCATGCATTAAATGCAAACAAAAAAAGATTATCCCGATATTGACGGTTCTCGCAGTGACGAGCTTGACGCTTCCTGCGAATGCATATGCGTATGGAAGCGACAATGTGGAGATGCAAGAGATCCAGCAGACGCTTCATCAGTATTCGCAAGAACTATTAGCCGAATATCATTCGCCGCGTACGAGGTCCAAACTGAACATCCCACTTACCGCGGAGGAACAAGCCAAAGAGGGTCTTATCAGCAAGAATGTTGAAGTCGTACCGACAATTAGAAGCATTCAATCATCAAATGACGGAGAGTATCTGATTGATGCAGATATGACCGTGAACGTGAGTCTGGACGCAGACTCGGATACTGTTATTTATGTTAATGGTAAGCGAACGGACCATCTTGACCAGAGTTGGACTTCTACGCATGTCATGGAGCTTGCCCATGTGGGAAGGCAGCGAGGGTATTCAATTATTAGCGACAAAGTGATTGATGAACAAGATTCACCGGAATATGCCGACGCATCGGATGAATTGCCGACCGAAGACAAAACACCTGCTTCTTTGGATGAAAATGGCGCATTAGAAAGTGAGGCACTCAATAAGGCTCAGACATATGCCTTCGGGGACAACTCCGTCGGAGTAAATTATATTAAGGCGATGAATTATGCCGATAAATGGACGAGTCCTGAAAATAAAGATAAAATGAATCCTGCGTATCCGTCTTTTGGCTCTAACTGTACAAATTTTGTCTCGCAGGCTCTTCATCAAGGCGGAATGACGCTGACGCGGCTATGGAATTACTCTACTGTAATGCCGGATAAGCTGACAACACGCGCTTGGATGAATGCGGATAGCAATTATTCGTACATGAAGCATTATTCGCATAGTTATGACAGTTTGGATAATGTTTGGAAAGCATGGCAAGGCAGCATATTGTATGTCGATTGGACCTCAAATAATGAAATCGATCACGCTATGTTCGTTGTGGGTGTCGTCGTAAAAAAACGGCAAAGCCAATCCAGTCATAGATCAGAAGACGGAGAATCGTCATCAAATCACGTTGACGGAGTCGTTGCAGCATGCCCATGAACAAGGAAAAAATAATATGACCTGGTATGGGCTTCAATATCGTTATGACTGAGAAAATGGACTCTGGCTGTCATGAAGAGTAAAAGGTATTTTCAGATTATATCAGTCATTGCCCTGATATATGTCTGCATGACGGGCGTACTGATGTTTCAGGTGTCCGCGGCATATTCTCAGTGGGAAGAAGACCAAGTTTTCTGGAATTTAGCGACTTTAGTCTCAGCAGAGACCGAAAAGGCGAATGCGCAAAAATTTGGATTAACTGAATTTGAAAGACCTGAACTTCCAGAATATGCAGATCCGTCTCATAAATACAGTATATTCGCATGGAAATTGCTGAAGGAGAAGAACGATATCATAGCGAGCGATGAGCTCATGAAGCAACAGACGGAATCTCATCTTGAATACGCGAACAGTGTTCTTAATGAATACAATCGTCGCAATTGATGAGATAAGGGCTATTCCATGAATTCTGTGGGATAGCCCTCGTCTTTTTATTCTTTAGAGTCTCTTTAATCTGGTCAAGTTGACCAGCCCGGCCGTGACTGCCAACGACAGATTGGTCGAATTCAACCGCAGGCTCCCTGATATGTTCGACATCGTCGAGACCGACTGGCCCGGAAACTCGACGAATACCGCAGCGCCGTCTCCTAGCCATTCTTGCAAAGTGATGTTAACCCAGCTGGTCGGGAAATGAGGGGATTGCTGATTGCTCAGGCACCTCCCAAGTGGGATTGCCTTGCGTGACTGGCGAGGATAAACCTTCCGATGATGGTGCGGACTGTCGGTTCGATGATTGGGGATCCGATCCTGACTGTGTGAAACCATCCGAATGGTCCGCATCAGATGTATCCTCGTTCTCTACAGTCGTCATGGAATCCCGGACGATTTGCATGACTTCGTTGAGGTCTTGGATGGTTCTGTCATAGACATCAAGACTCTGGTGGTCGCGCGTCATGAGTCGTGCATGGGTGATCTGCTCATTGAGTCGTGTGCGGGTGTTGTCGTCTCTGACCTTGTTCTCGGATTCTTTGTAGAGCCTATCGGCGTCTTCAATGGTTTGACTCAGTACGTTCTGTGCGTTGTCGATCTGTTGTTGTTCGTGTGATGCCTTGACCGTGTCAACTGTGTCATGCAGGTTCCTGATCTGGGTTCTGAGCTGGTTGTTCTCTCTCCCTATTTCTGCACGATTGCGATCGAGACGGTCGGCCGTCAGACTCGGATTGCAATTTTCTGTTGAGATTGATGGCTGATATTGCATGATTTTGGCGAGCAGTTCCAAAGACTTGGGATCCTGCACGTCTTTATCCTGGAGCTTCACATATGGTTCCGCCTGTTTCAATGCCTTGTCCCATGCAATCCGCACTATGTCAGCTTGCTTGATTGCATGATTGCATGACGTGAGCGCCTCCTGATGGTCATAGTTCTTCTTCGCCATGACAAGGCCTGTGGTTAATCCCGTTGCGATGACCGAAGCGAGCATGATGCCGGCGATGCGGGTAAAAGGGATATGCCGATGGACGGCCACCTCATCCGCATTGTCAGCAGATAATTCCGCCAAGGGCGCATCATCCTCGACATGTTCTCCGTCCTCCATCGGCATGCCTACCGTCGTTCCCGTCCGCTTGCCGGGCTTGGAGGCGAGAGTGTTATTGCTCCTCGTATCGCAAGGCGGCTCATCGTCGATGATGGGTGTGATGGGCAGCAGCCGATGCTCGGGTTTCCTGTCGGGCAACGGTTCCGGTGGAGCCCCAGCGGTTTCAGGATCTGCAATGGCATGCGCAGCCCACTGGTCGAGTTCCGGCCATGTACCGGGATGATCGCAGATTTGCGCAAGGAGATCCCAGTTGCCGGAATCGCTCATAAGATCGGAAAGCTCGCAAGGATCAAGTTTGGGATTGATGCGGCGCATGCTTCCTTCTTTCCCTCGGGATTAGTGGATGTAAGTGATGCTGGGATTGTTGGCCTGCTTTTTGGTAAGGGTTCTGAGCCATGCGTATGGGAGGCCGCCGCCGGATTCGCTGACGACGATGCTGCCGTCGTCCTTGATTTCCTCGACGATGGCGACGTGTCCGTAATCGGCGCTTGCGCCGAGATAGCCTTTGGCGAAGCTCGCCACGTCGCCGAGCTGTATGCCGCCGCCCGTCGGGTATCCGAATTTTCTGGCGCTTGACGCCCACATCCAGCCGTCGCCCATGTAACCGTCCACAGGTTTGCCGATCTGCAATCGGCGGGCGGCCGCCCACCATGTGCATTGGCCGATTTCATAGGTGGTGATCTTGCCTACGGGCGTGCCGGTCGCCGCCACGTCCACGTTTAGCGTTCCGGGCTGCATGACCAATGGCGGCGTGAGCTTGCCGATGGTTCGGCCTGCCGTGGCCGAGCAGCCGCCTCCCGCGTCGATGGCCAGCTTCACGTTGTCGAGATACCGTTTGGTGGTGTTGGGAATATCCGGGTATCTCATGAGATTGCCTTCGCCTGCGTTATGGGCGATGACCAAAGCCGTCAGATCGTCAAGCTCGGCGAACGGCATGCCCGGATGCTCGACTTTGAGTTGTTTGACGCCTTCCAGACGGTTTTTCAGGTATATGCCGCCGTAATGAGCATGGACCATGGGGGCGGTAATGCCTTCAGGCGGCGTCTGGTCGGCGCCTTCGGGATGTACGCCGCGCCATACGCTCCTGTTCATCTGCAACAATCCCCATGTTCCGCCGTTACTGTCGTCGGCATACGCATCCGGTCGGAAACCGGATTCCTGCTTCATGATCGCCGCGATGAAATCAGCGCTTAATCCGCTCGATCGAGCCGCCTCACTAACCCATGGCTTCGCCTCGTCCGGGACTTCGATCACACGGGCCTCGCAGCCTCCGTCATCTCCGACGGCAACGGTGGGGATGAACCACAGCAGCAGACTGAAGACCATCAGTACCGCCGCCGCGCCCAATAGAAATGGAATGCTGACCGCAGTTGATGCCGATGCCGCAACACCGGCCTTCACCGCCGTCATAGTCCGAGAAACCGTCTGCGTGACTTGTCGTGCAATCTGCGTCGAAGCTCTGGCAGCGGATTTGGTCCCGTGGACACCCGATCGTACGGTCTTGCCGAAACGCCTCGTACGTTTGGCACGAACCGAAGCCGTTCTTCCTGCCATGGCACGTGCCGTTGAACCTCTTGCGGCATGTCTTGTGCGAATAATGCCGGTCACGCCGTCGCGTACCCGGTCTGCAGGGACCATTGGCAACAACAGATCGTCGTCCTCGCTGGTCTCCGTCTGTGTCGATTGCGATTCAAGCACGGACCGTGTCGCCTTCACACCACGGTTCAAAGCGCTGACGGTTGTTGTGCCGATTGGGCGCGATGCTTCGGATTGACTATTCCTGATGGTGGTTCGTGGCCATTTTAGCCCGGTCAGCATTGGGCCATGGGAGAGTCCATTGACATGACGGACTTTCAAGCCATGAATCGTGCCGTTCGGCCGAACGAGATTGCGTGTGGCGTGGAATGAGTCGGAGGTGACGGGTCTCATTCGGGCTTCCGATCCTCGAATTTCGTGGTATACAGCCGGTAAAGCAGACTATCGGCATCGATGCGCCCGTCGAACGGTATGAACGCGGTGCCACTCTTGGCCATGCCCTGACCGGGTTGCACCCCGGTGAAGAACGCCCGCTGCTCATCGGACAGCCTCAGCAGTTCGCACAAGGCATCGGCATCCGTGGCGGTCTGGTTCAGCAGCAACAGGAAGTCGCTGTTCGCGAGCATCAGACGCGCATCCTGGTTGGCCAGCAGCTCCTCGATGTTCTGCGTGATGCCGGTGGGGCACAAGCCCCATTTACGGGCGCGCTTGTACAGGCGCAGGAAGTATTCGGCCGCATACCGGTTCGAGAACAGCAGATGGAACTCGTCCACCCACAGCCAGGTGCGTCGGCCGAGACGGCGATTTCTGACGACCCGGTTCCATATCTGATCCAGAACGACGAGCATGCCGAACGTGCGCAACCCCGTTCCCAGATTGGAAACGTCATAGACCAGGAACCGGCTGGACGTGTTCACATCGGTGGCATGAGCGAAGGCGTTCAGACTGCCGGTCGCGTAGATTTCCAATGCTCGCGCGGCATCACGGGCACCCGGCTCGTTCAAAGCCGCGAGACGATTATGCAGGGTGACGAGCGTGGGCATGCCCAGTTCCGGATGTTCCCGCACCTCGCGATACATGCCGATGACCGTACGGTCGATCAGACTGCGCTGCATGCGGTCGATTCCGTCCTGTCCGCCGATTAGCACGCCGAGCATGTTCAGCACGCTCGCGCATTTCGACCGGATCGGATCGCCTTCGGAATCATCCTCATACTCGATATCCAAAGCGTTGATATGCGCGCGCGACGATTCCCCGATCTCGACTCGCTCGCCGCCAAGACCGGTGCACAACGGCGTGAACTCACGTTCCGGGTCGATGACGATCAGATCATCGTCCGGACGGGTCAGATAGATCTGGGTGATCTCGTTCTTCGCCGCCTGGCTCTTGCCTGACCCGGTCGTACCCAAAACGAATCCGTTGCCGTTCATGCCTTTCGTACGGTCGATGACCACGGGATTGCCGGTGCGGGCGTTCGCCCCATGGAACACCCCGCCCGGCTCGAACAGCTCCTGCGACGTGAACGGTACCAAAATCGCCGCGCTCGACGTGGTCAGCGTGCGACGCATCGGCGGCAAAGGATTTCCCAATGGCAGCACGGCGTTCAGTCCCTCCACCTGCATGTAGGCCAAGGTCTCGGCCACACATGACTGTCCATCGATCGCGGCCGTCACGTCACGGACCGTCTGGTCCAGTTGCTCGCGACTGTCCGCCGACACGTCCACGATCATGAGGGAATCCACCAGACGGTCGCCGTTATGCTCCAGATCATCGCGCAGTTCGCCCGCCTGGGCCATGGATTCCTGAAGATCATGAGGCAGCATGTCCTCGGGCAGATGCTGTTTGCGGTTCTTGTGCCGCTCGTCGATGGCCTGCATGTCCATCTCGGCGATCGTCCGGTTCACGAGCTTCAACCCCTCGGCCTTGCCCCGCGGGGACAGATGGATGCCGACCGTGATGTCCGCCTTGATGTCCGTGATGGACGACACCAGCTGATCGCTCAGATAATCCGGGAAATCACGCACCAAAAGACACTGATGCCATACTTCCGTGGTGCCCGAGCTCAACCGGAGCCGACGGCGGTCCGACACGTCCACGGCGAACGGGGCCACGTAATCCTTCGTGGACATGCCATGCGATTTCAGGAAGCCGTCCTCGGTGAACGGGAACCGGACACCGTGCCGCAGCATCCCGTGCAGCACCGCCAGACGCGACTGACGGTTCAAACGGACGCCGACGCATCCGCCCACCGATCGCAGTTGCGCCGTGGCACGTAACGCGGCACGGTTCAGCAGCGTGACCGCACGTTCCCCATCCCGCTCGCGCAGCGTCAACGTCAGATACTTGTCCGTTACCGCGCCCTGCGAACGGCCGGCGAGACGCCGACGCACATTGCGGTTGAAGTCCCCGCGCAATCCATCCAACGCATCGCCTCGGAGCGGCATGGCGATGCTACGCGTCACCTCCTCGGGATCCAGCATGCGCGTGGCGACCGTGATTTGGACACCCATGTTCTCGCCGACCGAATTCAGGAAACGACCCCACCGGTCCACGACGTCCAGCTGCTGATCCTGGGTCGCGACCTGATAATTGATGTCGCTGATTCGCAGAGACACGCTCCACCGATCGCCGCCAAGGAACGCGATGCCATTGGACAGCATCGAATCATAGCCAAGCAGCTCCTTCGATGAACGAGGCATGCGGCGATTCCCGGACCGCCGGTTCCCGGCCTTTCCGTGTCGCTTGCCGTTGCCTTTGACCGCCTTGCTGCCGCTGATGTCAGACATGACGACGTGCCTTCCTTCCCTTGATTCGTCTACGGGTCTTCTCCTTCAACGACGGTTTGCCGGGAAACCTCGCGGGAACATAGGATTCAAGCAGATAGACCTTCGGACCGAAACGCTGGCGCAGCATGTATCCCAGATACCGTTCAGGCTTCAGTCCCTTCGGACGCCACCAGCCCCACAGCGCGAACGGCAGGCACACCGCAAACAGCAGATACGACCCTAGATCGGACAGTCCCAACGACCAGAACAACGCAGCCTCGCCTCCGCCCAGAACGAGCATGCACGCGGCGGCCGCCAGTTGACGCCAGCTCAACCCCCACATCACCTTCGCCTCGACATTGGCGATCTCCTTATATACGCGCATCTGCAACATGAAAGAATCCTTTCCCTGATTGGATCCGGTTTGTGATAGGCGGCTACTCGCCGCCGGCTATGGCCCGGCTGACACGCTGACTCACCGCGATCACGAAGAACAGCAGGATGCCCGCCATCATGAGATTGCCGAAATTGCCCGTCACCCACGCCACCATGCCCTTGTCCGCGGAATTCGGGATCTTCACGGCATCGACCACGATTCGCTGATAGAACACCAGACAGATGAACACGCACACCGCATTCACCGACGTGCGCGCATACGACTTGAAGAAACCCACGCCGATCGCCTTGGTGTCCTCATGCACCAGAAACGCGAACGGCAACGACTGAAACGCCGTCAACGCATACAACTCGATGAACCGCACATACAGCACCACCGTGAACACCACCGACGCCAACTGGGACAACAGCCACGGAATCACCAGCAGAAAGAACAACGCCGCCTGCCCCATCACCCCGGCATCGCGAATCTGGTCGCGCATCAGATCACCCAGCTGACCGCCGTCGCCCGTCGCCTCATACGACATCTGCGAGGACACGCCCTGCATGAGGAACTGCGTGGCCTGATTGAACATCCGAATGAACAAACCGGCGTTCTGCACGGCGATGAACACCAGCGCGATCTTGAACATGGTGCCGGCCACGATCTTCACACCCAGATCGCGATCCGCTTCGATGCGCGTCGAGTTGCGCGCCAGCTCCAACGTGAACATAACCGCGAGCACCACCGACGTCAGAGGCTTGACGGCGACTCCATGCACGTTCACCGCCAACTGGTAAAGAGCGGGATTCCATGTCTCCGGCGCCTGGGACAACAGCCCGGCAGTGATCGAACCGGCACCTCCGCCGCCGATCATGTTGAGCATGGCTACGATGAAGTCCTCCACGGCAGGCCCCGAACCAGCTCAGCCCAGAGCCACCGCGTTGAAAATCTGCGCGGCCGCGATGATCATGCCTCCACCCACGATCTGCCACAGTCCAGACTGCGTCTGCGGTCCATTATGATCCTTCAGGCCGCCGCCGAATGTGACGGCACCCCACACCAGCCACAAGCCACCGCCGATGGTGGCGAACCTGACGAACAACTGAAGCACCTGATTCAACAAATCCACGACGGCCTCCTCTGACGACGATCAAGGAGCCCGACAGGCGGCCTCCGTTGACACCCATCGTCAGGGAAAACCGGCAGGATAGCGGCGGACAAGAATGGTCTCGTTGTCCTTTATGTGCGGCGAGACCGTTTTGATCGGGACGAATAAAGAAGGAGGCGAGCAAAAAGCTCGCCTCCTCGATTCATGGAGTCAAATTCAGCGGAACCAGACCTGAGCGTGGTAACTGGTCGAGTACCCGTCATCTGCGTATGCGCGGCTGGACTGCAGAGTCCACACGGTGCTTGCTACGCGCCTGCCATGCTGCGCATAGGAGCGACCTTGGGTTCCTCCGTTGGTCCAAGTCTGGGCCAAGGCATAGTCCGTGCCGGCATGGAGAGCGTAGGTTCCGGCCGCGTTAGCGGCAGGAACGGTGAAAGCCATCACGGCTGCCGCAGCTGCGGCGACGGCTCCGACTTTGCCCAGCAGACCGATTTTGCTTTTGGTGGTGGTGTTCATGGGAGTTCCTTCCTCCTTGGGTTGTCCAACCTTTCCGGTTGGTGCTCCCATAATATGCATTGACTGACTAGTCAGTCAACAAGAATCAACGATTCTTGTCATACGATTCCCTTATAGCTTGTTATCAGAGGGTTCAGCCGCTTTGCTCAGACCGGTTAGGGACAGATAGAAATCAAGGGCCTGACGGAGCTGCTGCTTATTCTTCCATCGATCAGACCTTATGACGGCGATGTACATATCGATTAGGGCTCCTGTCTTAATGCTGTCATGGGCGTCGTTGGACTGCCCAAACAAGACTAGTTCAAGTGCTTCCTCCCACTTCATGTGCCCCGCGTTCTCCGCTCGGGCTTTTTCTTCATGCAGCAGTAATCCGGAACGTATTCGCGCATCTTCATAGTGCATGTCAGCAATCGCGGCGAGAATCCGAGCGAAATCGCTTCTGCCGCTACATTGGGACACTTTTGCGCACAGGCGCTCATCGCACCATTGGATAAGCGTATCCCGTAATGCTTCCTTCGTGTGAAAATGGAACAGCACTGTGCCACGCGTCAAACCAAGTCGGTCAGCGACGCCCTGCAATGTGGTCTTCGCATATCCCTGTGTTTCAAATTCGAGAGCCGCGGCTTCGAGCAGGGCTTCGCGCGTTCTACGTCTCCGTTCCGCACTATTCATCGATATCCTCGCATTCATTGACTAATCAGTCAGTATGGGTAAGGATATCTTATCGTGAATAAATCATCTAATGGGCATGCCGATATGTCGATTTAGCATGATTCCGGCGCGGAATACACCGGCTGTGGGACGGCTGATGTTGAGGCTGGCGCCGATGGCGTCTGTGCAGGCTTTGGCGATGGATAGTCCGAGGCCGTGGCCGGGTTGGTTGGCCATGCGGGTTGCGTCTCCTCGATGGAATGGTTGGATGAGGTCGGCCGTGGCTTCGGGGTGGTCCGGCTGTCTTGTGGTGTTGGTGATGCTGATGGTGACGTGCTGCTTGTCGTCGTGGATGGTGCAGGCGATGGTGCCGTGGTCGGTGTTGTGGATGATGGCGTTGCGTATCAGGTTGTCCACGGCGAGCGAGAGGTAGCGCGGGTTCGTCTCGATGAAGGGGCCGTGGTATGCGGCGAGTCCGTCGGCGTCGATGCGCAGGTGACGTGCCTGCGCCTGTTCGCGGTGGGTTTCGAGCGTGTCGCGTACGATGCGGGCAGGGTCCACGGCTTCCGTGCTGGTGTCGGGCACGGTCTGGATGCGGGAGAGTTCGAGCAGGCTGTTGATGAGTTCGCCGCTTTTGCGGTTCGCTTCGATGGCGTGGCGGATGGCTGGTCTGACGTCCTCGGGGAACCGGTCCTGGGCCATGAGCGCTTCGAGGCTGGTGCCGATGGTCGTGATCGGTGTTTTCAGTTCGTGGCTGGCGTTGCGGATGAACGATCGTTGCAGTTCGTTGGATTGCTCGATGCGGTCGAGCATCGTGTTGAGCGCGTCGGCGAGGCTGGCGGTCTCGGCGTCGGGATGATCGAGGCTGATGCGCCCGGCGGGATGGTCGGGGTCGAGTTGGCCGGCCTGGCGGCTGATGGAGTCGAGGTGTGCGGTGAGTTTGCCCGACAGGTTCCAGACGAGGAGCACGTCCAGGAGCGCGGATACGGCGAACACGGCGAGCGATCCGTAGCGCATCCATTGCACGACGCCGTCCCTGACGGTGAGCACCACGCCCTCCGTGCCGCCCTGTCCGGCGTTCGGGGTCGGAATGGTGCCGGTCACGTCGCAGGGGTCCGCGTTGCATGAGTCGGCCGTGCCGGGAACCCCGTCCTGGGGTGTTGCCGGTTCCGTCGTGATGGTGTTCTGATTGCTGCCGGTGGCGATGGTGTCCACCTGATGCTGGAACGCCCAGTCGAGCGAGATGTTCTGCACGAGGATCACGGCGAGGAGCATGCCGAGCAGGAGCAGTCCGACGGTGACGGCGAGGCGGATGCGGAAGCTGGCGGGTTTGCGCGGGTGCGCGGCGTGCCCGGCCGGCTGGTTTGTCGTGTCGGTGTCGGTCATGGTATACGGTATCCCTCTCCGCGCGACGAGGCGATGAGCGAGGGGTCGGGCAGTCTGCGCCGTAGCGAGTAGACGGCGGTCTTGACGAGGTCGGGCTGGTCGTGCGCCTCGGACGGCCACAGGGATTCGAGGAGGGCGCGGGTGTTGATCCACCCGCCGTCGGCGCGCAGCAGTTCCTCCAGGAGCGAGTATTCGCGGGGTGCGAGGTCGAGGGGCCGGCCGTCCGCGTAGGCGAGCCGTCTGACGGTGTCCACCGACAGACGTCCCCGTGAGATTACGGTGGGCGCGTCGTCCGTGTCGCCTCGGCGCAGGAGCGCGCGGATGCGGGCGAGGAGTTCGGGGTAGGCGAACGGTTTGGGCAGGTAGTCGTCGGCCCCGAGGTCGAGGCCGTGCACGCGGTCCTCGATGCTGCCGGCCGCGGTGAGCATGAGCGTGCGCACGGGGATGCGCAGCCTGTCCACGGTGCGCATGACCTCGTCTCCGGAGAGCACGGGCAGGTCGCGGTCGAGGAGCATCACGTCGTATTCTCCCCGTGAGAGCAGGTCCAGCGCCTCGACGCCGGTGCCTGCCAGTCCGGTCGCGTATCCCTCGTGCCTGAGACAGTCGTCCAGCACTGCCGACAGGTCGGCGTCGTCCTCGACGATCAGGATCCTCGCCATTCTTATTGCCTCCGATTCCTCGCATGGTCTCCATGCGATTGCCTTCGTGCTCTCCATTGTGCCCGGTGTGGGTGTGTGTTAGGTGAGCGCGACACGCACCCATCGCACACGGAGAGCCGGCTGTAATGGGCATCGTCCGGCAGCCGCCGGGCCAAAGCATCGCCCCGGCAGCGGCGAACCCATGCAAGGGAGGAACACATGCGAACCACATCCGTATTCAGACTGGCGGCGGCCGCGGCGCTGGCCGCCATGCTGGCCGCGCCATTGTCGGCATGCGGCCAACAGCAGCCGACGCAATCATCCGACGCGCCCTCCGCGACGACGTCGCAGGACGCGGCGCCGAAGACCGACAGCCAGGGCGGCGACGCGCCGCAGGGATCGAACCCGGCCTCGAAACAGGCCGCCGAACGATACCGCGACTGTCTCACGGCAGCGGGAGTGCCCGCGCAGATCATGGACGGCAACTGGGTCGTGCTCCAATGGACCGGCGACGGCTCCGGCTCGGTGTCCTCGGGGTCCACGGACGGTGACCGGGACAAGGCCATCAAGGAATGCCAGGCCAAGGTGCCCGACTACCACGATCCCGACTTCAACACCAAGTAGACAGACCGGCACCAGCCGATGGAAGGGAAAACCACCATGACCACCAGCACATCATCCATCCTCCGCCAAGAAACGCTGCGCAGGGCCGCCGCGCTGCTGTCCTGCATGGGACTACTCGTCTCGCTGACGGCATGCTCGACGCCCTGGAGCCGGGACACGGCAGACGACGCGCAGACATCCGGCACCAGAATCGCGCCGAGCATGAGCGCCCTGTTCGACCAGTACCTCGCCAAAGACACACTCAGCCAGTTCGAGCGCGACGTGCTCCAACGGGCCAAGAAGACCGGCAAGATCAGCGCCGAGGACTACGAGACCGCGCACGACAAGCAGGCCGCGTGCATGGCCGAGAACGGGTGGCAGGAACAGACCCGCAAACTGTCCAACGGACTCTACCAGACCACCGGTGTGACGCCGGTGCCATCGACCGACGCCGAAGTGAACAAGTACATGGAGGCATCCAACACCTGCTCCGAGGGCACCAGCAAGATCATCGAATCCCTCTACCAGCTCCAGCAGGGCAACCCAGGTCTTCTGGCCGACCCGTACGATACCGCCGTGGAATGCCTGAAGAAAAGCAGCCTCGTCGATGACGCCTACACCGGACGCAAACTCGAAAACGCGTTGAACGGGGACGGAGCGTCCAAGGGACTGCCGTTCGACGCCTCGTCGGACGCCGCCCAGTCATGCTTCACCGGAGCCGGCCTCGCCGTCAACATCGGCTGACGAACAAGCATCCGACGAAAGGAAACGACCACATGAAAACACGAATCCTGACCCCGCTGATCCTGACCGGGCTGGGTATGCTGTCCGCGGGCGTGCTCGTCACCGCGCTCGTCATCCCCACGCCCACACCCGACGGACTGTCCGCGGCCACGAGCCCAGACACCGTCACAGCCAGCCGCCAGCAGTTCGACGACGAACGGACCGTCGAGGCCTCGTTCGAGACCAGCGCGGAACAATCGATCACCTCGCGCGCCGCCGGCACCGTCAGCGAAACCCTGTGCACGCCCGGCCAAGCGGTCGAATCCGGCAAACGACTGCTGTCCGTGGACGGCAAACCCGTCATCGCCCTGCACACCGACACGCCCCTCTACCGCGAGATCGGCACCGGCGACACCGGGCCCGACGTGCTCGCCCTGCAACAGGAACTCGCCCGCCTCGGCTACAACGCCGAAGGCAACGGCACCTACGGGTGGCGCACCAAGGACGGCGTCAACCAGCTGCTCTCGCAGGCCGGCGACCGCAACCCCGACGGCAGGATCGGACCGGCCGACGTGGCATGGCTGCCCCAAGCCGCCGCCACGCCAACCCAATGCACGGCCGGACTGAACGCCAGCCTGACGGACGGTGCCGAAATCATGAAGACCGGCGGCCAGCTGACGGCCATCACCTTCCCCACGCCGGAGAACCTGAGGGAAGGCAAACGCACGTTCACACTCTTCGGCGTCAAGACCAGCCTCGACAAGACCGACGGCAGGATCAGCGACCAGAAATTCCTCGACCAGGTACAGGCCAGCGACGGCTACAAGACCACCCTCGCCGACCAAGGCGGCAAGAAACCCACCGCCACCCTCGCGCTCGAACAACCCATCGACGCGATCAAGGTCCCGCCCTCCGCCATCACCGGCCAGAACGGCACCCGCGCCTGCGTCTCGCCCGACGGCAAACAGGCCATCCCCGTCACCGTCATCGGCTCCGCCCTCGGCGCCACGCTCATCCAACCCGAACAATCCGACGCGACAATCGGCAAAGTCGCCCTCGGCCACAAACTCGACGACATCCAATGCCCCGCCGCAACGCAGCACTGACACAAGGAGGACGCGCATGAGCACCAGCATCCTGCCCCTCGAAACGGTCGCGGACCCCGTGCCGGCACGGCCAATCAACTCCGCGCGGCCCGCGGCCGGCGGAATACCGTCGGTCACGGGAGAACACGTGGGCCACCGGTTCGCGGACGGCCCCTGGCTGTTCCGCGACCTTGACTTCACCCTCACGACCGGCGAAGCCGTCGGCCTGTGCGGGCCGTCCGGCTCCGGCAAATCCACCCTCCTGTCCATCATCGCCGGCTTCGAGCCGCCCGCCGAAGGAACCATCCGACGCAGCCGGGTCAACCGCGTGCGCTGGGTGTTCCAGAACCCCCACGGCATGCCGCGGCGCACCGCCATCGACCACGTCGTCCAACCACTCCTCGGCCAAGGCATCGACCGCACGCAAGCCGAAGACGAAGCCATCGCCATCATGAGCACGTTCCACCTGACCAAAGTCGCCGCACGCGAGTTCCGTGAACTATCCGGAGGCGAAGCCCAACGCCTCATGCTCGCCCGTGCCATCGCCAGCAAACCCGACCTCCTCCTCGTGGACGAACCCACCGCCCAACTCGACCAGCGCACCGCCAACGACATCGACTCCACCCTCACCGGACTCGCGCAAGGCGACGCGATCGTCGTCATCGCCACCCACGACCCCAACACCCGGGCCGCGTGCACCCGCGTCATCGACCTCGCGTGGCACAACCCGAACCCCAACATCGACACCAAGGACGACACACGATGAAACCAACCGCCATCCTGTCCGAAGCATGGCGCAACATCGCCACCGGCACCACACGCGCCCTCGCCTGCGCCGGCATCCTCACCCTCATCGCAGCAGGAACCGCCATATTCGACCTGACCGCCATCACCTCCCTCCAACACGAATCCCGACAATGGGCCACCAGCGCCGCCGCCATCCACATCATCTCCGGCAGCAAGCAAATCGACCCCACCACATGCGCAAACCTCACCCAAACCACCGGCACCACAGGCGACACCACCACGAACCCCATCCAAGCGGCCGGCGCGCTCAAAAGCAACGGGGAAATCACCCTGACAGCCATGCCCGCGGCCCCACTGGACGCATGGCAGGCCACGCCGGGACTCGCTAACGTGCTCGGCGTCGGAGCAAGAGAGCAAACCCAACCCGGCGTATGGATCTCCAGTCAACTCGCCGCCACCCTCCACGCGCGAGAAGGAGACGACCTGCCCACGACCCAGGGCGTCATGCACATCAGCGCGGTCTTCCCCTGGACCGACGACAGCCGTGACCAACGACTCGCCTACGCGATCATCACCCCCACACCCATCAACGCCGGCCAGCAATGGGACGAATGCTGGGCCACCATCAACCCCGCCAACCCCGACGCCGAAGACTTGCTCAACACCACCGCGACCGCCATACCCGGAGCCGCGCCCGCCACCCAAACCAAACAAGCCAACACCATGCTCGGCACCAACCCCGACCTCGACACCCGCTACCGGCAGCGAACCACACGCCTCATGCTCGCCATCACACCCATCGCCGCATTCGCCATCGCCATCATGGCCACACGCGCACGACGTATCGAAATAGCCGACGACCTGCACATGGGAATACCCCGCCAAGGCATCCTCGCCACCAACGCGCTCGAAACCCTCGCATGGACCCTGCCGGCAATCCTCGCCGCCACCGCCATCACCTACACCACGGTCCGCTGGACCAGCGGACACGCCAACGCGATCACCCTGACAGCCATCCAACTACCCGCACTCACCACAGCCCTCATCACCGCGCAAATCGGAGCCGTCATCGCCATCACCGCCATACACGACAACCAACTCTTCGCCTTCTTCAAAAACAGACAGTGAGCATGAGGAAAAGGTTCCGGTTCAGACTGCCATACGTCTTGATTAGAGGGCGAGCATGTTTTCCAATGACAAGCCCGCCCTCTATGCATTGCCCCTTTGTCGGGACGCTTGAAGTTTATCAGTTGTGGGTCACTTCCTGAGTGGGGGAATCCGCCATCTTGCAAATCCCGGGTTATGCTGTAGTAAAACCCTTTACTAAAGTTTGCGGGGAGGATGTCATGGCCACGCTCAAGGAAGTCGCGGAACGGGCCGGGGTGTCGCAGAGCACGGTGTCGCGCTTGCTGAATGACCCGTCGTTCTCCATCAAGGAGGAGACGCGTCGACGCGTGCTGCGCGTGTGCGAGGAGATGGGATACCGCAACGTGTTCCGTCCCGCGATCGCGGTGTTGGATGCACCTCCGTCCGGGGAGGAATTGCAGGATGCGTACTTCGCCGATCTGCGGAAGGTTCTTGCGGAGTGTGCGGAGTCGATGGAATTGGACCAGCCCACGTTCATCAGGTCCATACACGAGTTGACGGAACGTGCAACGGAGTTCGATGGGTTCATCACCGTGGGAGCCACGGTGTTTCCCGAAGCGGACCTGCGCGCCCTGCATGCGGTGCTTCCGCATGGCGTGTGCATCGACACGAATCCGGCGCCGCACCTGTTCGACTCCGTACGTCCCGATCTGTCGCAGACGATGCTGGATGCCCTGGACGCGATGATCGCGGCGGGCCGCAGGCGTATTGCGTTTCTCGGCGGCGTGGGCAGCATCATGGGCATGCATGACTATCCCGAGGACATCCGTGAACTGTCGTTCCGCCAGTGGGCCGCGCATCTGGGATTGGAAACGGACGGATTGGTGTATTCGTCCGGCACGTTCACCGTGGAGAACGGCTACCGTCTCGCGGAGCAGTTGGTGGCTGACCATCGTGAGGCCGGCAGCATGCCCGATGGGCTGATCGTGGCCGCCGACGTGCTCGCGGTGGGGGCTTTGCAGGCGTTGAATGCGCTGCGCGTGGCGGTTCCCGACGAGTTGGCTGTGGTGAGTGTGAACAACCAGTCGATCGCCCGGTACACGTCTCCGTCGCTGAGTTCGTATGCGATCGATCAAAGGGAGTTGGCCCGTATGGCGTTCTCCACCTTGATTGATGGGTTGAAGCATGAGCGGCGGGTGCGGCGTCACATCCTGCTGACGACCGAGCTGGTGCCGCGCGCAAGCTTCGTTCCTCAGGCGTAAGACGTCGTCTCGAAGACGGGCGGCACCGGTGTCGATTTTGCTGGAAGGAGTTTACTTCAGCTGGCGGCCGGCGCACCAGACGTGTTGGGCGGTCCAGTCGGTGGGGTCGAGGAGGTTAAGGTCGGCGGCGTATCCGGGGGCGATCAGGCCGAGCGGCGCACCAGTGACGGGGTTGAGCCTGTCGAATCCGAAAGCGCGGGCCGGGGTGAGGGTGGCGGCTTCGACGGCGGCGACCGGGCTGAAGCCGAGTTCGTTGACCGCGCGCTGAACCGCGACCTCCAACGTCAAGGTGGAGCCGGCGATCGCACCGTTGGACACGAGCCGTGCATGGCCATCGATGACGTTCACGTCGAGTTCGCCGAGCTTGTACGCGCCGTCGGGGCAGTCGGTGGCGGCCATGGCGTCGGTGACGAACGCGATGCGGTGAGGCGCGAGGCCGAAGCCGAGCTTGACCATCGGGTTCTGCACGTGGAAGCCGTCGTTGATGAGCTCGATGGTGACGCGCGGGTCCTCGACGGCAGCCGGGATGGGGCCGGGTTCACGGTGGTGCAGGCCGTTCATCGCGTTGAACATGTGGGTCATGATGCCGGCACCCGCGTTGAAGCCGGCCTGGGCGGTCTCGTAGTCGGCGTCGCAGTGGCCGACCGCGGGCACCACGCCGGCGGCCGCGAACTGCTTGATGGCGCCGATGCCATGCTCCAGCTCGGGGGCGATGGTGATCTGGCGGATGCAGCCGAGCTTGCCGGCGGCGGGGTCGGCGCCCGAGGCGTCGAGCATGCGGTCCACGAGTTCGGGCACCGGGTCCTTGAGGCAGTTCGGGTCGTGCGCGCCCTTGCGCTTCAGGGCGAGGAACGGGCCTTCGAGGTGGCAGCCGAGGATGTCGGGGCGGGTGGCCATCTTCTCGTGCACGGTGCGGATGTTGCGGCAGATCACGTCCATCGGGTTGGTGATGAGCGAGAGCACCTGGCGGGTGGTGCCGTGGACCGCGTGGCCGGCGCGAGCCACGTCGATGCCGTCGGGGCCGTCGTCGAAGCTCTTCTCCCAGGCGCCGTGGGCGTGGATGTCCACGTAGCCGGGCGTGAGGATGCGGCCGGCCGCGTCGATGACCGCGTCGTTGGAGTCAGCTGGAACGGCCGGGTCGATGCCGACCGTGCGGCAGGCGTGCTCGAACGCCTCCTCGCCGGTACCGTCCGCGGCGGCGAAGCCCGTGGCCACAATCACGCCACGTGCGTCCGAAACCACCCAATACCCCGATTGTTCGCCGCAGGCGTCCACCTTGCGCGCCCCGCGAATCGCGACCGGCTTGGCCTCGCCTTCCAACGCCGCCGTCACGCGGGCGACGATCTCATCTCTGTCCTGCGTCATGATTTCCTTCCTGCATATGGGTTCGGGCTCCCTCTTGGCGAAGCAAGAAGGAGCCCGAATCGTTCGTCTGCCGATCAGATGCCCTGCCAGGCGGGCTTGTGGGCGTAGGCGTAGCGGTAGTAGTCCTTGTGGCGCAGGCGGCTCGCGGCCTCCTCGTCGATGATGACGGTCGCGTGCGGGTGCAGCTGCAGCGCGGAGGCCGGGCAGAACGCGGAGACGCCGCCCTCGACGGTCTCCTCGATGGCCTCGGCCTTGCCCGCGCCGAACGCGAGCAGCACGAGGTGACGGGCCTTCAGCACCGTGCTGATGCCCTGCGTGATGCAGTGGGTGGGCACCTGGTTGATGTCGTTGTCGAAGAATCGCGCGTTGTCGATGCGGGTCTGCTCGGCGAGGGTCTTGACGCGCGTGCCGGACGCGAGGGAGGAGCCGGGCTCGTTGAAGCCGATGTGGCCGTCGGTGCCGATGCCGAGGATCTGCACGTCGATGCCACCCGCGGCCTCGATGGCCGAGTCATAGGCGGGACCGGCGGCGGCGATCTTGTCGCCGTCCTCCAGCGGTGCGCCGTTGAGCACGTCACCGGGCACATGGACCTTGGCCGGGTCGAGGCCGAGGGGTTCGACGACCGTGCGGTGGATGGTGGAGTGGTAGGACTCCGGGTGGGTCAGCGGCAGGCCCAGATACTCGTCGAGCGCGAAGCCGCGCACCTTGGAGACGTCGATGTGCTCCTCGTGCACGATCTTGGCGAGGGCGCGATAGGCGGCCAGCGGGCTGGAACCAGTGGCCAGACCCAGCACCGCGTCCGGCTTGGCCTTGATGAGGTCCGCCACGCAGCGGCCGTAGATCTCGCCGGCCTCCTCCTCGTTCTTGACGATGATCACTTCAGCCATGATTGATTGCCTCTTTTCCTGTGGATTGTGTTTGGGAAATGTATATATACGTGTACGGGCGGCGGCATGGTGGTGCATGCCGCCGCCCGTTGCCGGTCAGATGAGTTCGAGGTCCACGTCGAGGGTGAGCGGCCTGCCGGCGGACAGCTGGTAGGCCGTGTGGACGGGGGCTCCCCAGGAGTCGTCTCCGCCGACTCCCATCTGGGCCGCGAGCAGACGCAGGTAGTTGTGGCGCGGCTCGGGCAGGTCCTCATGGCGGCGCGCGGCTTCGATCGTGTAGGTGTTCCAGGGCAGCAGGCTGGCCGTGAAGTGACGGTCGCCGCGTTGGGTGACGCGCAATCCGTGGCCTTGGATGTCGGTGGCTTCGAGCCAGCGGACGTCCTCGTGGCTGCCGGTTTCCTGCACCATGAGATACGGTGCCATGCTCGTCTTCGCGGTGGCGTTCCAGATGCCGAGCTTGCCGCCCTGCTTGCGGTCGCGGTAGGTCTCCTCGGGGCCGGGGCCGTAGTAGCGCAGGTGCTCGTATTCGCCGGGCAGTTCCCATTCGACGCCGAACGCGGGCAGGCTGGCCGCACCGGTGGCTCCGCCGGGGTATTCGACGGTCAGTCGCATGAGCATGTCGGCGGTGATGCGGTAGGAGACCGTCACGGGCGTGTGTTCCGGGTCGGCGAGCTCGTACCGGTATTTGGCGGTGAGCCCTCCGTCGTCGGATTGCGCGATGCTCGTATCGGTCACGACGGCGTAGCGGCCGGCCGCGAACCATGCGGCGCGGTCGAATCCGGAACGGTTGCCCCGGTCGTTGTCGGTCAGCGGGCGGAAGGTGACGAGTTCGGGGCGTCGGATGACCATTTCCCGGCCGTCCCGCTTCCAGGAGACAATGCCTCCCTGGGTGCGCGACAGGAGGATTTCCTCGTCGTCGCGGCGGATGCCCGCGTTCCATCGGCCGAGCGTGACCGTCGCGCGGCCGTCGTCGTCATGATCGGTCTCGGTGATGTCCCGTTCGGGGTTGAGCGTGCCGGTGAGCTGGCCGAACGCGAGCTCGTAGCCGGCCGGCGCCCATGCGGTGGCTTCGGCGGTCAGGAGATCGACCTCGTAGGTGACCTCGCGCGTATTCCCGTCCGTGTCGATGTCCGGGAAGGCGATGTCGTGGCGCTGGGTGTCTCCGGCGGCCACGTCGAACCGGTAGTCGGCGTGCCAGATCTCATGCCCGTCTTCGAGGAGCCGTGCGGCGAACACGTAGCCGTCGGTGCCGGCGAACAGGTTGCGGTTCTCGATGGTTACGCCGTGTCCGTCGGGGGTGAGCTTGACCGGTGAGTACAGCTGCTTGACCTCCTGCGCCTTGGGGCTGGGCGTGCGGTCGGCGAACACGATGCCGTTGCCCACGAATTCGTAGTCGGTCGGCCGGTCGACCCAGTCGCCGCCGACGCTGAGGCGTTCGCTCCCGTCGGTCAGGCGCTGGACGAGCCCCTGGTCGATGTAGTCCCAGATGAACCCGCCGGAGTAGCGCTCGTACTGTTCGAGGTCGATGAACTCGCTCAGACCGCCGCACGAGTTGCCCATGGCGTGCATGTACTCGCAGCTGACGAACGGCTTGTTCGCCTCGCCCCGTTCGTCGCCGTGTTCGAGCCAGTCGCGGATTTCGTCGGGCTTGGCGTACATGCGGCTTTCGAAGTCGCTGATCCCGTCGTAGGCGTGGTTCCAGTTGACGCCTTCGTAGTGGACGGGGCGGGACGGGTCGAGCCGGTGCGCGTGCGCGCTCATGGCCTTGAGGACTTCGCCCGCGTAGGATTCGTTGCCCAGTGACCAGACGAGCACGCTGGGATGGTTGCGGTCGCGCAGGATCATGCTGTCCAGCCGGTCGATGCACGCGCCCAGCCAGGCCTCGTCGTCGCCGGGGACGGAGGTGCCCACGGGGATGTCGCCGGGGCTGTTCCAGCTGCCGTGGGTCTCCAGGTTGGTCTCGTCGATCAGGTAGATGCCGTATTCGTCGCACAGCTCGTACCAGCGTGACTGGTTCGGGTAGTGCGAGGTGCGCACCGCGTTGATGTTGTGGCGCTTCATGAAGCGGATGTCCCACAGCATGTCCTCTTCGGTGACGGCACGGCCGCGCCGGCAGTCGAACTCGTGGCGGTTGACGCCGCGGAACACGAGACGTTTGCCGTTGAGCTTGAGGATGCCGTCCTCGATGGCCACATGCCGGAAGCCGATGCGGGTGCGTGTGGTCTCCAGGACCTTGCCGTCCGCGTCGAGCAGGGTGACGGACAGCTCGTACAGGTCGGGGCGTTCGGCGCTCCAGGAGGCCGCGTCGTCGATCTCGGCCTCGGCGTGCAGCGTTCCGGCCGCTTCCGTGGCGGTGCGCCAGACGATGGCGCCGTTCTTGTCCCGCAGTGCGAGTTCGGCCGTCGCGGCGTTCGCGGCGCCGTCGATCAGCACGCCCAGCGAAAGCGATCCGATTGACGTGGCGGGCTCCCAATCGGCCTCGGCGTGGATGTCGGAGACGTGGGCGGCGGGCCTCGCGTTGAGCTCGACGGAGCGGAATAGGCCGTGCAGACGCCAGAAGTCCTGGTCCTCCAGCCAGCTCGCGCTCGAATACTCGTAGCAGGCGATCGCCAGCACGTTGCCGTCCTTCCTGATGACGTCCGTCACGTCGAACTCGCTGGGCGTGAAGGAGTCCTCGGCGTATCCGACGAACGCGCCGTTGAGCCACACGTAGATGGCGGTGGCCGCGCCCTGGAAGGCGAGCGTCACCGTGCGGCCCTCGCGGATGGCCTGGGCGACCGCGCCTTCCGCGGAGAACTCGCGTCGGTAGACCGCCACATGGCCATGCTCGGGGATGGCCGGGGCCTTCGGGTCCTCGTGGCCGTCCCACGGGTACTGCACGTTCACGTACTGTGGGTCGAGCAGCCCCGCGGTCTCCAGATGCGAGGGCACCTGCACCCGGGAGAACGACGAGTCGTCGAAGCCCGGTGCGGCGAACAGCGGCGACACGTCGCTGATCCAATCCGGCCCGTCGCTCGTCCCGTCGGGGAAGCTGTTCGCCGGCGCCGTCTCGACGCGGACCCGCCATTCGCCGTCGAGGCTCTGCTTGAGATCGGTGCCCTCGCCGACGGAGGGGGCGTGCGACCAGCATGCATGGTCGGAATGGGCGTCGAGCCGGTGGACCGCGTACACGCGCGGGTCGGCGAGCCATGCCGTCGTCGGCATGGACGGGGAGACGATCGGATCGCCGTTCTTCCGCTGATCGTCGGTTGTGTTCATGATGTCCTCGCTTTCGCATCGGATTGCGTCGCGTCGTTGCCGCCGCAGTTCGGGAGCCTCCGAATGTGACTCCTTGCACAACGATGATAAAGATATTTACTAATTTATGCAACTTCTTGCGCTTGTCCCGACTGCGACCGCAAGAACAGCGGAAAGCCGTTACTTATCAACGATAATCCGGTCTTCGACCATCGCCGGCGCTCGCGCGGCGTGTTGGATTGGCGAACAGGAATCGTTGGCATTGCTTGCGACACGCGGTAAAGTTTTTTACTTTTTCAAGGAAGTCCTATACTCGCGTCTTGCGGGATCGGAGCTGTTCCCGCGCACGGATTCTTTACAGGTCGCAAGGAGGCCACCACACCATGAGCGGATCCACCACACAGCGCACGGCGACGCCCGGACAGCCGCAGGCCGTGCCCACCAGGAACATGGGGCAGAAGATCGCATACGCGTTCGGCAACCTGGGCCAGGCCGCGTTCTACAACACGATGAGCACGTTCTTCATCACGTTCGTGACCACCGCGCTGTTCATCGACGTGGACAAGACGCTGGCCGCGCGCCTCATCGCGGTGATAACCGGACTCGTGGTGGTCATCCGCATCGCGGAGATCTTCCTCGACCCGCTGCTCGGCAACCTCGTGGACAACACGAACACCCGCTGGGGCCGGTTCCGTCCCTGGCAGTTCATCGGAGGCCTCGTGCCCGGCATCCTGCTGATCATGGTGTTCACCGGCCTGTTCGGGCTCGTGGACGTGAACACCGGCGTGTTCATGGTCCTGTTCGTCACCGTGTTCATCCTGCTGGACGTGATCTACTCGCTGCGCGACATCTCCTACTGGGGCATGATCCCCGCGATCTCCTCTGACTCGCACGAGCGCAGCACGTACACCGCTCTCGGCGCGTTCACCGGATCCATCGGATACAACGGCGTCACCGTCATCGTCGTGCCCGTCGTCAGCTGGTTCACTTGGAAGTTCACCGGCCAATGGGAGCAGGGCCGCACCGGCTGGGCCGCGTTCGCCATCATCATCGCCGTACTCGGTTTGCTCACCGCGTGGAGCGTCGCGTTCGGCACCCGCGAGAACCAGGGCGAGCTGCGCGCCAAGGCCGAGGCCAACGGCAACCCCATCGAGGCGTTCAAGGCCATCGCACAGAACGACCAGCTCCTGTGGGTCGCCCTGAGCTACCTGCTGTACTCCGTGGCCAACGTCGCCACCACCGGCGTGCTCTTCTACCAGTTCAAATACGTGCTCGGCGCCCCGGACAGCTTCTCCATCGCCGGCGTCATTCCGGTCATCACCGGACTGGTCACCACGCCCCTCTACCCGGTGCTCAACCGGCGCATCCCGCGCCGCTGGCTGTACACCGCCGGCATGGCGTTCATGATCGCCGGCTACACGCTGTTCATCATCGCGCCCATGAACCTGCCCGTCGTCATCGTCGCGCTCGTCCTCTTCTACCTGCCCGCGCAGACCATCCAGATGACCGCCATCCTGAGCATGACCGACTCCATCGAATACGGCCAGCTCAAGACCGGCAAGCGCAACGAGGCCGTCACCCTCTCCGTGCGCCCGATGCTCGACAAGATCGCCGGCGCCCTGTCCAACGGCATCGTGGGCTTCGTGGCCGTCGCCGCCGGCATGGTCGGCAACACCACCGCCGCCGACATGACCGCCGCGAACATCCGCACGTTCAAGACCTGCGCCTACTACCTGCCGCTCGCCGGCATCGTCGCCAGCCTCGTCGTCTTCCTCCTGACCGTCAAGATCGACGAGAACATGCACGACCACATCGTCGAACAGCTCGAAGAACGACTCGCCTCCGAGAACACCGACGAACAGTAAGCAGCCAAAAGTAGCAAGGGAACGGCCCGACGCGAACGGTTTGAACCGTTGGCGTCGGGCCGTTGCCATGCCCGCCGGGGAGAGAAGAAGGAAGAGAACCGGCGGGGTTCCGGCCGGATTGCCGTCCGACCGGAAGAATCATCGCGGCGGAGAACGGTCCCCGCCGCTTCGGTCAGCCCACGGATTGCCCGCCGGGAACCGAATCCACGGTTTCGACGTCATCCGCGTCGGCATCCTCGGCATCGACGGGTTGCATCGTGCCGGAGTGGCGGCCGGCGGCGTTGTTCCCGCGCCTGAACCTGCGGGCGGCGACCAGTCCCACGCCGACGGCGAGCAGGGTGATCGCCGCCGCGATCACGCCCTGGACGGCGGCGCCGGTATGGGCGAGCCCGGTCCGGTAGCCGTTCCAGTCGTCGGTGTTGCTGACCACTTCGGTGTCGGGGCAGACGAGCCTGCCGTCGATCGTGACCGCATCATCAGGCGCGGACGTCTCGTCCTTGCCGTCGAACGGATCCGGGTCGGAGACGACGCATTCAACCAACGGCGTGCCGGTGACCGTGGCGCGGTCGGTGTGATGGCCGGTCACGCCCTTGAGGACGCCCTTGACCTCGACGCTCTCGCCGGGCTTGAGGATGCGGCTGTCCCAATCGGCGGGGTATTCGAGATCGGTCACCCGGCCGTCGCCGGCGACCAGCTGGTCCTTGAGGTTCAGGTCCTTGGTTCGGTACCATGCGCCCTGCTTGGTGTCGGGGTCGGTGGTGCTGGTGTTGGTGATGGTGAACACGATGCGCGTGTCGCCCTGCATGGCCAGCGCGTCCTTGACCTGGTCGCGGTCGCCGGCCGGCCAGCCGGAGGCCTCGTCCCATTTCTCGATCTTCAGGCTCGGGGTCATGTCGGGCGTGTGCGTCTCGACCTGGTTGGAAGGACGTTTGGTGCCGTTGATGGTTTCGTCGAACCGGTTGGCGATGTGTTCGCCGGTCTTGACGCGCTTGCACTGGATGAACGCGGTCCATGCCTGCTCGCTTTCGTCGTTGCCGCTGACGAGATCGAGCATGCGCTGGGTCGCGGTAACGGTGACCACGCCCTTGTCGTCCTGCGCGAGGGTGAACAGTTCGCCGCCGTACACACTGGCGTCGAAGCCGCTGCCGGCGATCTTCACGCCCTTGCGGGCGATCACCTTGCCCTGCTCGGTCAGGTCGCGCATGGCGTATACGGCCCATTGGCCGGTGTACTGGTCATGCTCGGTGTCGAGCGGGTCGGTGATGCTCCAGTCGGTGACCTTCTGGTAGGCGCGGTGCGCGGGCAGCACGGAGCTGTCGAGGCGATAGAGGAACAGGCTGTTGAGGTACACGCTCCGCTTGTCGATGGATTCGCCGTTCACCCTCACGACCACGTCCTTGGAGGGGTTGACGGGTTTGAGGGGGTTGGCGACCTCGTTGGTGTCCTTGCGGGTGTCGTTGACGACCTGCGTGGCCTTGTTCTTCACGATATGTCCGTCGGTGACCTTGATGACGGTCATCGGCAGGCTCACCTCGTAGCTCGTGCCCAGCATCGACTGGTCGATGGCCGGCTCCTTCAACGGGTCGTGGTCCTTCTTTTCGGCGTATTCCTTGAGGTTCTTGGGCTGGGGGTCGCCCTTGATGGTCTCGCCGGTGGCCGGCACCTTCGTGTCCGCGGTCTTGGCGTACACGTAGGCGACGCCGTCGATCGCCGCGATGTTGAACTTCGCGGTCACATCCTTGCCGGTCGCGGTGTCGGTGACCTCGATGCGCTTGTCGTCAAGGGAGAGATATTCGTCGTCCCAGTCATCGGTCATGCCGAGCCTCCAGACCTTGTAGGCCTGGTTGGTCTGCTTGGCGTCGATGGTCACGCGGTAGTAGATCCGGTCGCCCAGCAGCGCGGTCTTGCCGTCGATGCTGATGGACGGGTCGGCCTGGGTGTCTTTCTTCACCGGCGTGAAGTCGGGCGGCTCGTTCCACACCCTGTTGCTCGGGGTGACCATGTTGTTCAGTGTCAATGCCCACTGGTTGCCGATCTTGGTGTCCGTGGGCGCGTCCTTGGCGACCGTGCCCTCGAAGCGGACGATGATGCGCGGGTTCGCGCCGTTGCGCCAGTTGGTCTTCACGTATCCGTCGGAGAACACGAGGCGCACCGCGTGCTGTCCGTCGTTCCACTGGGTCTCGTACTCGGTTTTCGGGATGAACTTGCCGGTGGACAGGTCGGTGACCTCCAGGGTCTGCTTGTCCACTTCAAGATGCTCGTCGTAGGTGTCGGTGACCGCCACCTCGCTGACGGAGTACGCGAGATTGCCGGGCAGGTGGGGCTGTGTCTCCAGACGGTATTCCACGCGCTGGCCCGGGTAGACGACCCTGCCGTCCACGGACGCCTGGTCGCCTCCCTGCGAGGATTCGCCGACCACGTCCTTGACGACGGGCGGTATGTAGCCGCAGATCTTCGGTTCGTTCGTGGGGATGGTGTGCGTGTTGACGGTCTGGGATCCCTTGTTCGTCAGCGCCTTGCCATCCGGCGTGGTGCAGAACGACAGTTCGTCGCTCGACTGCTTGCCGAAGTCGTCGCGCACCTGGCCCGCGCCCTTGCCGTTGGCATAGGACGCCTTGCCGGGAATGAGCAGCGTGACCTGCTTCGCGGTCTTCAGCCCCTTCAATCCCTCGCGGTAGGCCTGGCCTGCGGTGGCGGTCACCGTGGTGCCTTCCATCGTGATCGTCCACTGGCCGGTGACGTCCCTGCCGTGGTTGGCGATGTCGGTGACGCTGGACTCGCGATCGGTGCCGGCATCGGCCTCGTACACCTTGATCTTCGACTTGTCGTCGGCGTCGAACAGGTAGTCGGCGGCCGACCAGTCGTCCGTGAGCGTCAGAGCCTCCGGGGCTTGGATGAGGTTTTTGGCGATGGTGCCGTTGACCACCGAGGCGACCCGGTCCCCGTCCAGAAGCGTCATATCGTCGGCGCCGGTCTGGTTGGTCTCCTTCGGGTCGATGACCGCCTCCCACTGGCCCTTCGCGTTCAGGCGGATCCAGCTCTTGTCGGGATTCGGCCGCCACGTATCGAACTGTTTCGTTCCGGCGTCGGCCTCGGGCTCATGGTTCCACTTGCCCCACGCATGGTCCTTGACCTGCTGGAAGTCGGAGGGCTTTGACACGGTCACGTCGAAGCTGAACTCGTAGACATGGTCCATGGACATCTCGCCCTTGTCCGCCGAACGCGCGGCCGACACCGTGTTCGACGCCTTGTCCCAAGTGATCTCGAACTCGCCGGAAACGTCGCGGTTGCCGTCGGTCCTGTCGATGAGCCTGTAGTTGTCCACGGAGTATTCGACGCCGTTGGGTTCGATCACGTCGCGGAAACGCATCTCGTAGCCGCCGCGGCCGGTGCCGTACGTGATGGTGGTGCGGTTCGTCATCCGGTCGGCGCTCACGCCGTCCTCGATCTTCTTGACCGGGGGTTCGGGCGGCACCGAGCTCACCTTCCAGGATTCGGCCGGGTCACGGTCCGCGGTGTCCACGGCCGCCTGCATGCGGCCCTGCTTGGGCACCTGGATGTCGATCCAGTACGATCCCTCGGCCCAGTATTTCATGCCGAAATCCTTCGGCGAGGCGAGATTGTCGAGCTGGGTATCCCCATTGCTGGAGAAGCTGATCGACTTGCTCACGCTCTTCGCGGGCAGATAGGGGCCGTTCTCGTAATGGATGATCGCGGTGCCGTTCAACGTCTCCTTGATCGCGGAACCGCCGTTGTCTGCATGGATGACGTCGCCGATCGGGTCGGTGGAGCCGACCTGCATGTCGGTCTTCTGCTTGTGGCTGGTGGCCACGTTCAGCTTGTAATCGACCGGCGGCTGGTTCTGCGCCAGCACGATCACGCGGAACGAGGCGTTCGGGTTGGAGTTGATCGACTCCTGCGCCAGAGAGTCAACGCTGCGCGTGCCGAGCTTGTCCTTCCATGTGGTCGAAGTCGAGTACTTCTGGCCCTGATACGTGTAGTCGCCCTTCGCCTCGGCCTTCCACTGCGCCTCCCAACGGTTCTTCGCGTTCGAGCTCACATAGCTGCCGTTGAACGAACCATCCGCCAATCGCACGTAGCCCACCGCCACCAGACGGCAGTCCGCGTTCCCCTCACCCGTATAGGAGCGTTGGCACTCATCGATCGCGTCGCTCAAAGTCTTGTTCATGTTCACGAACTGGTTCTGCCCGTTCGCCAGATCGGACGACAGACGCACCTTCGCGTCACTCAACGCCGTCTTCATGCCATCCAGAGTGGCCGGCCACGAATCCTTGTAGATCCAATGCACATCGGCCGTCTGCGTCGGACCACCGCCCGAACCGCCACCGTCCTCACCGGAACCGCCGCCACCGTTATCGGCCAACGCGACCGGAACCAAGCAGGCCAGCAACGCCGCGGCGGCGGTGATCGACGCCACCGCACCGGTGCCCTTCTTCCCGAACCTCATACGAAATCCTTTCCCACATACGACAGAAGCGCCCCTCTCCGGGAAAGGGAGGAGACGGGGACTCCAGAACCCGCCTCCTCCCGGGTCCCTGGAAGAAAAGCACGCCCGCAAGCCCGACGGCCGGCCGCCGGACCCCGGACGCACCATCAGCATCACCCCGCATCGAGCGATGCTGCGGCGGACATGTGACGAAGATTGGCAACCCGTTCATGGATGAAACATGACGCGGATACTACATTTAGTGCATTGCTTTGCTTTGGATACTAGATGTACGGAGTGTTCTGTATCTTTACGAAAGGCGATATATTCGCTACAATTAGCGATGTTAAAAGCCACCATTGCCTCTCACTGAAGCACACTAGGGTGGCATTTTTCTTATCGGAGGAACGATGGACGAGAATGATACTCCACAGCTCCGCCCCTATCCGCAGCATCCGCCGAAATCATTGGATGATTTATCGGCCAAGCTCATTGACAACGGTTTGTCCGGAATAAGTCGCGAGCTCCTTGAGCGTCGAATCGAGCAAGTGGGATACTTTCGGCTGAAAGGATACTGGTATCCGTTCCTCACCCCGGTATCGGAGCAGTCGGCGAAGCGCTCATTGCCCTTCCGTCAAGATGTGCAATTCAAGGATATCTGGGATAGGTATCTGTTCGATCAGGAACTGCGGATGCTGGTATTCGACGGCATCGTCACCATCGAGATTTATCTCAAGAGCTTCCTCGCCCATGAGCTATCGGTATTCGGCGGCGAATTCGGCTACATGACACGGGAAGGACTCCCGGGGTTGAGCTATGACGACCATCTGGCTTGCCTTTCCTCGTTGCGTTCGACATTCACCAAATCAAATCTTCCGTACCTCAGGCATTTCCGGAGTACCTACAGTGATCCGCTGCCTCCGTACTGGATGATCGTCGGATGCCTGAGCTACGGAACACTCAAGGAGAACTTCTACCAAGGTGCGCCAGACCATATCAAGAGAAAGCTGGCCACCAAGCTGCATATCTTCAACCCCAACCCGAATCCCGCCGTACGCGGCGACGCCAAAATCCTCTCCAATTGGCTTGAGACTATCCGGCAGGCCCGGAACATGACCGCGCATCATGATCGCTTCTGGAACGAAACCAGCACCCGCATAGCGCCGAAACTGCCGAAGCATCGCAGCGGATCCCATGCAAAGGGTTGGTGGGGTAACGATTGGGATATCTTCCGTAAGTCCTCCGGCCCTGCTGCATTCCTCACCATGGAGAACTACCTGACATCCCAGATCGACGGACCCGCGTGGACGGAGAAATTCATCTCCCTTATGGATAGGCACCCTCAGATTCCGAAGTCTGATATGGGATTCCCTGACGGATGGCGGGTGTCGCCGCTGTGGCGAGTCAATGGCTCAGCTCATTGACGGGGCATCCTAATTGCATAAATGGGGAAACGCGCGCCTTTCAGGGACGTGGATCCAAGGAATTACCCGTCCCTGAAATGATAAGCGACAGAAACATCGTCTTTATTTGACGATGCGAGTAATTACATAGGCCATAAGACCTGCGATGACGGTGACGGCGGCAAGGAGCGCCAGTCTGGTTTCGCGGCGTTCCTTGGCCGCCATGTCGGCTTGCCGGTTGGCCAGGGCTTCGGCTTCGGCGGCGACGCCGCTGGCGGCGATGGCCGCGATGTGCGCGCTCATCTGGTCTTCGAGCGTGGAATCCTCGCTCGTGCCGTCGAAGGGCTCCTCGTTTTCGTTGTGGTTGTCGTTCATGGTTCTGCTCCGTTCCTGATTGTTGGATTGTTTGCTTTCCTGATTGTTGGTTTGCTTGATTGCTTGCATGTCAGCTTGCCTGCATGCAATCAAGTTTGATTGTTTGATTGTCTGCATGCGGGCTTGTTTGCTTGTCAGCTTTCGTTTTGCCCGGCGAGGATGGACATGCGGGCGGCGATGAGCGCGTGGCGCGCGATCTCCAGGTAGAGCTGGTGGCCCTCACCGTCGCCCCAGAACCGGTCGAACTGTTCGGTCGGCATCATGCTGGCGGGGTCGAACCCGTTCCACACGCCGCCGCAGAACACCTTCGCCGCCGCGTTCACCTCCTCGTCGGACGGCATGCCCGGATGTCCCTCCGCGGCGTCCGCGGCCGCGCGCATCTGCGCGCCGAACACGCGGGCCTGCAATGGCGAGAGCGTGTACGCCAGTCCCGCCGTGGAGCCCGCGGGGAATCCCGTGTTCACGCCGAGGGTGATGACGTGCGCCTCCTCGCCGATGCTGATCCGGTCGCCGAGCACGGAGACCTCCATCGAATAGTCCATAGTGTCTCCTTTCCGCAGACGCGCCGGCTTGCCGGATCGCGTCTGCATGTTTGACTGCCTGAATGTTTGGCTGTCGGCTTGTTTGCTTGCTGGATTGTCGGATTGCCTGATTGTTTGATTGTCTGACGGGTTACGGCTCGTCGTCGCCGTCGAGCCGGTCGAGCTCGCGTTCGATGGCGTCGCGCAGGAGCTGCTGCATGGGCAGGTCGTGCGCGGCGGCCGTGGTCTTGAGCCGGGTCTTGAGCGATACGGGTATGCGCAATGAGAGCATGACCAACGGTTCGCCCGTGGCCTTGGATGTCTTGTTCTGCTGGCGCAGCACGTCGTCGAACGGCACAGGTCGTGCCAGTGGCTGGTAGTTGCCCTGCATGGTCTCACTCCTGCTTTCCGGCGATTTGCTGAAGTTCGGTGACGAGGTCGCGGTATTCGCCCAGCTGGTGCGGGTTGGTGCCGAGCGAACGCTTGTAGGACTGGGCCTTCGGCACGATCGTGTCGAACCGGGGAGTGTCCATGGCGTTGAGGGCGTCCATGGTGTCGCGGAACGCCTTCGTGTTGTGTTCGGCCTTGACCAGCAGCAGCGCGGCGGGCGTGCTCATCCTGGCCATGTCGAGGGTGCTCCATGCCTGCTGGAGGTCCATGGGCGAGTCCGATGCCGGCACGATCACGAAGTCGGCCGCCTTGATGGCCATGTCCAGGGTCGGCCCCTGCGGCGGCGCGTCGATGATCGCCCATTCGTCCGGGTCGGCTCCCGCGGCGAGCTGGCGGAGCGTGGCCTGGTTGGCGGGCAGCACGTCGAACGTCAGCGGGTCCGCGGTCTGTTCCGCGGCAGCGGCCCACAGGCTCGCGCTGGACTGTGGGTCGGCGTCGTACACGACGGCCCTGCCGCCTCTGGAAACGATGACCGAGGCGATGTAGATGCTGGACGTGGTCTTCGCGACCCCGCCCTTGGCGTTGGCTATGGCGATGCGCATTCGTTCTTCTCCTTTGCGACTGTCGGCGATCATGCGAACCTGGTCAGTCGGTCGCTTGATTGTTTGCTTGCTGGATTGCTTGGATTCCTGCTTGCTTGATTGTTTGATTGTCTGACGGCTCATGTGGGGCGGGGCGATCGGCCGTCCTGCCCCGTGCGCGCAGGCGTCGTTGTTGGCGTTCGGCGCTGGCCTCGTCGGTGGCTTCGTCGAACACGTTCCGGTGGGCGCGTATCCAGTCCGTGAGCAGCCGCCAGCGTTGCGGCCACGGCAGGCCGCGGTCCCGGCAGGGGACGCCGTCGGCTTCGGCCATGCGCGCGATCCTGCGCCGGTCGGTGCACACCTTGCCGCCGTACACGCCCCATTCGAGTCCGCCGCTGGCCGCGTAGGCCAGGCATTCGGCGCGTACCGGGCATCGTTCGCACACGGCCTTGGCGACCGAGTGGAACGCCTTCGCGTCGCCGGGACGGTGCTCGAACTCCAGCGACCACAGGTAGTCGGACCATGGTTGCGGGAAGTCGCGGCATTCGCCGGCCTTCTTCCACGCCTCAAGACGCTGCCCGTCCCCGCTCATGGCCGCACCGCCTCCGCCGGCGCGCCTGTCTTCGTCTTGCGCCGTCCGGCGACGTCGTGGGTGGCGTGGTTGCGTTTGTCGTACGCGCATACCGGGCACGTCTCTTGCGAGATGACGCCTTCGATGTGTTCCTGGCACAGCGAGGTGCGCAGCAGCGCAGCCCCGTAGATCGGCACACGGCTCGCGGACGACGAGCTGACCGGTATCGCCCGGTTGGGATCCTTGACGACCGGCAGCGGGGCGTCTGGCGCCCGCTTGCCCGTCGGATCGGGATGGGTGAGCATTTCCAGCCGCAGCTGCACGTAGTTCGCGGCGAACCTGGCGCCGCTGGTGAGCCGGGGCAGCCAGTAGCGGTTGCGGTACGCCCAGTCCATCGTCGCGACGATCTCGCCGTACGGCCTGTCGATCAGCAGCGAGTGGACGGCCTTGCGGTCGGCCATGGTCGCCGGAACATCGAACCTCTGGTCCACGGCGAGCATGCGCCGGCGGATGCCGTCGAGCACGCGCACCTCTTGGCCTGCGCGTTCCGTGACCGGCTCAGGCAGCTTGCCGGGTTCGGGCACCCATAGCGGGTTCCTGCAACCCCTTGGAGGCAGGGCCCTGCCCCAATCGGTCGTTGGAACGGGTTCGGGCTTCGGGTCGGCGACCGGCTTCGTGGAGGCTTGTTCGGCGTTGAGGGGAGCATCCCCGAAGGGGATGAGGGGAGAATTGTTTATCACTTGTCTATTGGGTGACTTTCTGTCCAAGATTCCGGGACAATTTGTCCTCGGCTCCACGTCCTTCGGCTCGGGTGACAATCCGTCGGGTGACAAATTGTCCTTCATCGGATCCGGCTTGCCGTCGCCTTCCGCCAGCGCGTCCAGGTTCCGGGGCTTCTCCTCGATGTTCTCGGCAGGATGGTCGCCGTCCATGACGACGTCCCACACGCGCGAGCGGTGCCCCTTGGCGATCGGCTTGCGGGTGCGCGGGTTACGCGCCGACATCTCCTGGTCGCCGGGCCTGATGTAGCCCTTGCGCTCCAGCTCCTGCAACGAACGGATCACGGTGCGCTCACAGCACCCGCAATTGAACGCGATGGTCTCCACGCTCGGCCACGCGGCGGCGCCATCGTCGTAATAGGCGCGGCGGGCCAGATACACCAGCACGAACTTGGTGATGCCCTTGACGTCGTCGCGCTCCCATGCCCAGTTCTCGGCTCTGCTGCTCATCGCTCGACCTTCCCGCCGTCATGCGCCGGGTCCGCTTCGCGGCGTTCGCGCAGTCTCGCGCCGATGTCGTCGCCCAGACGGGCGGCGCGGCACAACGCATACGAGAGAACGCCGCCGGACATGCACACGGCGGCAACGACCAACCACCACATGGTTCGGCCGGTATCGGGGAAACGGTCCGCGGACGCGCGCCTCAGCGGCGCGAGCCCCGGGACGGGTGGGCGAGCATGGACAGCACATGAGCCTTCGCGATGCGCAGATCGACGTTGCCGCCACCCCGCGTCGTCCGCCGCACGGCGTCGCGCTGGCGATTAGGCTCGAAGACAGATGCCCGGCGAATGCCGGCAGTATTGGTAGAATCGGTCATGGCGATGACCCTCCTTCGGGGAATCGGAACGACGGGCGTCTGATCTTGGCGGATATGCGCGCCCGCGGCTCCATGGTTGTTGCCGTTCAATCCCCGCGCCGGGTTCCAGCCGGTCCGGGGATTCTCGTTTCGGGTTTCCACCCGCCATCCGTGAGATAGGCGTCGATGCCGAGCACATACCCAGGGGACAGGTTTCGGTGAATGGCCAGCCAGATCAGGTCGGACTGCTGCCACGGTATCGAGCCGTTGACCTTTCCCGCGACCGAGGATTTGGACGTACCCATCTCCCTCGCGAGGTCTCGGCAGCTCAGACCCGCCGCCGTCATATAACGACGCATCGGAGAATCCATTATTTTTGCCGTCAGTCCATTCACAATAGACAATATAGCAAGAAACTTGCACAGCGGCAAATCATTGTTGTAGGATTATGTCCATCGATATTGGACAACTCTAATCTGAAAGGACTTGATATGGCAAAAATCGAACCGTCGACCGAATCCAATGGACTCGGCGACTACCTGCAGAGGGTATTCATCTGGAACGTCAACATGCAGCTGACCGGCCGCGGGATGACCCAGCAGTCACTTTGCGCGGCACTGGGGCTGAAGAGGGGCGCCGTGTCCGCGAAGATGACCGGCAAGACTTCCTGGACCATCCAGGACATCGCCGCAGTGGCGGAATTCTTCAACGTCCCCCCGCTCTCCCTGCTGGATGCGTCGATGTACGAGCAGATGATGCGCGGAATGAGCAGTGACGGAGGTGCATCTTTGGTGGCAGTGGCCACCGCCGGGTTTCCTGTGCGAGCAACTGAAGGCCAAGCTGGCGGCCTGAAACCGTTGGAAACAAAAGGCTCCGGGCCACGATACCTCGTGGAACCCGGAGCCGGTGAGTACCCCCAGAGAGAGTCGAACTCTCGTTGTCAGATTGAAAGTCTGGTGTCCTAACCGTTAGACGATGGGGGCGAACAACTTGACTTACACTACTGGCAAGTCAACGAATATGCAAATCGGCGACACGCCGTGAAGCGAGCCGCCGACGCCACGTAGGCCGAGCCGCGCCACACCGCATGTCCGGCAGCCGCCATCACACGCCGAACGCGGCCCGCAACCATGCAACCCGACTGTCAGACGAACCCGGCACGCTCACGCACACACGCACGCTCACGCGCCGATCTGCTCCTGCACCCAGTCGATGATGTACGGGGCCACGTGTTCGATCTGGTCGATGGCCACCTCGAACTCATGGCGGCCACCGTACCAGGGGTCCACCAGATCGATGTCGGATTCACGGCCCGGAGCCGGCTTGGGCAGGTCCGGGTCGAACGAGCGGTACATGTGCACCTCGGCGCGCTTGCCGGCGGGCAACTGGCGCAGCAGGGCGCGCATGTGGGAGGCGGTCATGGGCAGGAACAGGTCGGTCCGGTCGATCTCCTCCGGCGTGATGCGGTGGGCGAAGTGATTAGCCGGGATCTCGGGGCCGTAGCCGCGCTCCTTGAGCACACGCACGGCACGCGGGTCGATGGGGTGGCTCCACTCCTCGTCGGACACGCCGCTGGATTCCACGGCGATGCGGTCGGACAGCCCGCGCTCGGTCACAAAGTGGCGCAGGATGATCTCCCCCATGGGCGAGCGGCAGATGTTGCCGGTGCAGACGGTCATGATGGTGTACGGGACGTCGGTCATGGCTCAGCGCGCCTTCTCGAACGTCACGTACCGGTAGGCGGCGATGCCGCTTTCCGCGTCCTCGGGCACCTGCCAGGGGGATTTGTCGGTGATGCGCCACAGTTCGGCATCCACCAGCGCGGCCATGTCCGGCGCGTAGGCGTCGGCGTCCACCTGGGCGCGCAACAGCGTGACGAACGCCTTGTTGGCCACCGGCAGCGCCTCGCGGAACAGCTGCGCCCCGCCGATCACCCAGATTTCAGAGCGTTCGATGCCGTCGTCCGGAATGGCCTCCTGACGCGCCAGATCCAGCGCGTCGTCGAAGCTGTCGACCACGGTGGCCCCCGGTGCCGAGAACTGCGGGTTGCGCGAAACGACGATGTTGTCCCGGTTGCGCAGCGGACGGTGCTTGGCGTCCAGCGACTCCCACGTGCGCCGGCCCATGATGACCGGGTGCGAGATGGTCAGGTCGCGGAAATGCCGCAGATCCTCCTTGAGGTGCCAGGGCATGCCGCCCTGATAGCCGATGGCCCCGGGACGCCCCTGACGGTCCTCGGCCTCGGCCCAGATGAGATTGACCGAGAACGTCTTGGGCATGTCATCGCCCCAGTCCTCGACCTCCTGCAGCCCGGCTTCACCGGGCTCGGGTTCGTGATAGCCGCTGCGACTACTGTCGTGCTCCATTTCAGATCACTCCTTGAGGTTGGTCAACTGGACGCCAGTGTAGGCGATGCGTCAGACCGCCACCGGCGCCTTGATGGTGGGGTGGTGACGGTAGTCGATGACGTGGAAGTCCTCGTAGCGGTAGTCGAACAGCGAGTCGGCTTTGTCGATCTCGATGCGCGGGTACGGGTACGGTTCGCGCGAGAGCTGTTCGAGCACCTGGTCGATGTGATTGTCGTACACGTGGCAGTCGCCGCCGGTCCACACGAATTCTCCGGGTTCGAGGCCGGTCTGCTGGGCCATCATGAGCGTGAGCAGCGAATAGGAGGCGATGTTGAACGGCACGCCGAGGAACATGTCGCACGAGCGCTGGTAGAGCTGGCAACTCAGACGACCGTCCGCCACGTAGAACTGGAACAGGGCGTGGCACGGCGGCAGGGCCATGTGCTCCACCTCAGCCGGATTCCACGCGGAGACGACCATGCGGCGCGAATCGGGGTGGTTGCGGATGAGGTCGAGCACGTTGGCGATCTGGTCGATGGTGCGATTCGGGTCCTGAGGCGTGGGAGCCGGCCAGCTGCGCCACTGCACGCCGTAGATGGGTCCCAGATCGCCGTTCTCGTCCGCCCACTCGTCCCAGATGTGCACGTTGTGCTCCTGCAGCCAGCGGATGTTGCGCGAACCCTTGAGGAACCACAGCAGTTCGTAGGCGAGCCCCTTGAAGAACACGGTCTTGGTGGTCAGCAGCGGGAAACCCTGGGCAAGGTCGAAGCGCATCTGGCGGCCGAACAGGGAGATGGTGCCGGTGCCGGTGCGGTCGGACTTGAGCGTGCCCTCGGTGAGGATGGTGCGCACCAGATCCTCGTACGGCATGGGGATGTCCGTGACGGGTCGTGCAGGGATGCGGGTGCGGATGTCTGCGAGCTGTTCGGGTGTCAAAGCCATGCCCATAGTCTAGCAACGCGCGGCCCCGATTCAGCCGTGAGGCGACGCGGGACGCACGGTCGCGCTACATTATTGGTGACGACGGCGCGATCGGTGCGCCGGCAACGGCAATCCCTCAAGGAGGATCACATGGGCAAGCGACTGTGGGTCGAGAAGAACAAGGACGGTTCCTGGGACGCGTTCTCCGAGGATGGCGCGCACATCAAGTTCGGCAAGGGCGCGGGCGTGTTCACCCCGGGCGACCTCATGAAGATCGCACTGGCCGGCTGCGCGGCGCTGTCCAGCGAGTTCGCGGTCTCCCACACGCTGGGCGAAGGCAAGGGCGCCCGCGTAGTGGTGGACGGCACGTACGACGCCGACAACGACGCGTACATCAACTTCAACGAGCAGGTGGTGGTGGACGCCATCGACGCCGGACTGACGGACGAGGACGCCGCCAAGCTCAAGGAGCGCATCACCCGCCACATCGACAAGGGCTGCACCGTCAAGCACACGTATGAGCAGGTGACGCCGGTGCGCATGGACGTGACGATCCGCCACTGAACCCGAGCCGCCCATAGACGGGCGCGATGGCCGCAAGCAGCAGCAAGGCCCCTCCGGTCGTTCGGAGGGGCCTTGCTGCATGTTGTCCCGCATATTCGCCTCGTCAGCGCCGGCAAGGGGCGTGAGATAGGGCAGGGCGAACCGTGGCGCTGACTACTTGTGCAGCGGATCGATGGTGGATTCGATGTCGTGCGCCACTTCGGCGGCGGCCTTGTCCACCGGCACCTCCTGCACGCCGTCGATGTCCTCGAGCGCCTTGGGTGTCACATCCGCGGGAGACGCGGGCACTGTGTTGAGGCGCTGCTCGGCGGCCTCCACATACTTGCGCGGCACCACGTAGACGGGGCTGACGGAGTGCTGCAGCAGGCCTTGGCTGGTGGAGCCGAACAGCAGGCCGGTGAAGCCACCGCGGCCGCGCGAGCCGACGATCACCACGTCGTGGTTGTGGCTGGCCTCCGTCAGGGCGTCGACCGCCGAGCCGGGCACGAGCCGCTTGTTGATGACGAGGTTCGGATGCTCCTCGCGCAGGGGCTTGACGCGCACTTCCAGATCGTCCTGATAGGAATCCATGACGCCGTGCTCCTCATCGCTGCCGGAACCGGTCACGCCGTCGATTCGCGGCACGGCGGAGATCACGTCGAGCTCGGCGCCCCAGCTGTCCGCGAACGCGGCGGCGATATCCAGCGCCTTGACGCCCCACTTGGATTCGTCGGCCCCGACCGCCACCTTGGTGATGGTGTTGTTGAGGTGCATGAGGTTGCCGTCGTCGTCGGTGTACGGCACCACCACGACCGGGCAGTAGGCGTAGGCGGGCAGCGACGAGCTGGTGGTGCCCAGCAGACGTTCGGCCAGACCGCCCTTGCCGCGGTTGCCGATCACGATGAGGTTGTAGTTGCGCGACAGTTCCACGAACACGGAGGCCGGGTCGCCGGTCACGATCAGCGTGGCGGCTTCCACGCCCTGCTCGTCCGCGATGGCCTTGGCGCGCGAAAGGATGTCCTGCGCGTCGGAGTGGGCGGCGTTGTCGTCCCCCATGGCGGTATACGTGGCATCGAAGGAGACCGCCGCGTAGCTGGGCAGCGAGTAGGCGCATACGATCTGGAGCGTCAGCCCCGCATGCTTGGCGTAGTTGGCGGCCCACCACGTGGCCTTGTAGCTTGCATCCGATCCGTCAACGCCAACCAGAATGGCCTTGTCGTCAATCATGATGACCTCCTTGACTCGGCGGCGCGACCGTGCGCCGTCCTCAATGCCTAGAATACTCCCCCAAGGTTGCGTATTCGCGCAAGGCCGAAGGCGTGCCGACACACATGCGCACGGATGTCGGGCCGGACGGCAGTCGAATGGCGGACTGACGGCATAACGGCAAACGCCCCGCGCAATGCGATGAATGGCATTGCGCGGGGCGTCCCAAGAGCATAGGTTCACGGCCGGTGCCGCGATTAGAGCACGCGGTAGTATTCCCAGCCGGAGTACCAGCTGGTGGAGGAGACCTTGGTCACGTCACCGGGCTTGGTGGCATGGATCATCTTGCCGCCGCCCATGTAAATGCCCACATGGCCGGGCTTCCACATAATGTCGCCGGGCTGCGGATCGCTCACTCGGGTGCCGGAGCCGCGCTGACCGTCGGAGGTGCGGGCGAGGCTGATGCCGAAGTGGCCGAACACGTAGGAGGTGAAGCCGGAGCAGTCCCAGCCGCTGGGCGTGGTGCCGCCGGTGACGTACGGGACGCCCTGATACTGCAGGGCATAGGCGATGACCGCCGCGGCGGTGCCGGACGCGGACGTGGTGGCGCTGGCTACCGTGGACTGGGCGGCGGAGGACGAGGAAGACGTTCCGGACGCCGACGAGCTGGCGCCTTGCGACGAGGAGATGGAGCTACGGGACGATGCACGGCTTGCCGCGGCAGCCCGTGCCGCAGCGGCAGCCTTGGCCGCTTCCTCAGCCTTGGCCTTGGCTTCGGCCTCGGCCTGCGCCTTAGCCTCCGCGTCTTTCTCGGCCTGAGACTTGGTCTGCGGCACGTTCAGGGATTCGCTGTCCCAGGAACTGGCGCTGTCCACGGACACGGATGCGGATTCCACCAGCAGATCCACGCGGGTGGCGTTGAGCTTGGGGAACGAGCGGGAGGACGTCACCACACCGCCGTTCGCACCATCCGCAGCACCGGCCATGGGCACGGCAAACGTGAACATCGAGGCGGACGCCGCCGCCAGGACAACCATAGCCTTCATACGTGCATTCATCGTTTTCATCACGGCACACCATAACATACGAACCTTGTCAGGTGAACGAACGGTGAAGATCACACAGAGTCAAACACATAGGGAACATTGGCGACACGCCGTGTTCCACTCTGGGAGAATGAGATCGAAACGGATCGATCCGACCGTCCGGACCGATCAGCAGCGCATCAGTAGTGAATGTACTGGAAGTCGTGCACGTTAGTGAACGTGCGGCTGAACGTGCGGCCGTTGTAGGAGGCACCGCTTTCGGACGTGGTGATGGAACCGTCCGGATTGATGGCCTCGACGATGGCCACGTGCCCGTACTGCGAGCTGGCACCTTCCTGACCTTGGCGGAAGACGATGATGTCTCCCACGTTGCGCGGGGTGTTGTCCACCCAGTAGCCGAGTGCGCGGGCGGAATCGGCCCACTGGTAGCCGTTGCCGTAATGCGTGCCCACGGGCAGTCCGAGCTGGTGGCGGCGGTTGTACGCCCACCACGTGCACTGGCTGAACGCGTAGGAGGAGCCGTAGTCGTTGGTCGGATGGTTCGGATCGAAGCCTTCCGGCAGCACCGAGGCATTGGCGTCCATGAGTTGGGCCACCACGGGGTTGTCCGCCGTGGACTTGGACATCTTGGACACGTCGAGTGCGGCGCTGCCGTCCTCCACCGACCACGAGGCATCCTGTGCACCCTGCACCAGCGAGTCGTCCAGCACGGTGCCGGAATCCTGTGCGGCACTACCGTCGCCGGCACCTTCGGCGGGAGCCTCGGCCACGTTGGACAGCGCCTGACGGCTTTCGGAGCGGGAGGCCGCGGACGCCGTGGCGGAGGCCACACTCACGGAGGCGGAAACATTATCTTGTGCAGGCTCGGCAAGCTGCACGGAACCGTTGAACGGATTGGCTAGTGCAACGGCGCCGGCGGCCGTGCCAAGCAATGCGGCGAAGGCGGAACCGATCATCATCTGGTTGCGGCGGGCGGCGGCCTTGGCGGCCTGACGCATCGCACGACGCGTCACGGGAGCCATCTCGTTGAGCTTCTGTGCCAGCGCGACTTCCACTGCGGGAGTGAGGTTCGTGCGCTTTGCGCGGGTGCCCTTGGGGGCCTTGTGCGCTGCATGGCTCATCGGCAATCACTCCTTGGCGTGATGGGACACGCCCTTGCCGCGTCACACAACCATCACAACCACGTACAGTACAACCGCCGCATGTCATCCGTCCACGCCGCCATGCGCCGCAGCCGTGCACTATATATATGCATGCGGGGCTCGCATACCGCGCGAAACCCCCTGTTTTCCGGCAATGCAGCCGGTCCCCTTGCATGCGAGGAAGGGGATACCGCGCAGCGTCTCCCCGGCGTGTCGGACCGGGACGCGCCGCATGTCCCAACATGCGCACGCAACCGTCGCCATCCGAGCGAATTCCGACTACGCTGTGTGCCATGACCATCGAATTGACGATTCCCGCTGCATTGCTTCCCGAGGACGGCCGCTTCGGTTCCGGCCCCAGCAAGATCCGCTCCGAGCAGGTGGACGCCCTCGCCGCCGCCGGCAGAACGCTGCTGGGCACCTCCCACCGCCAGCCGCCCGTACGCCATCTGGTCGCCTCGATCCGCGAGGGGCTGGCCGCCTTCTTCTCCATGCCGGACGACTACGAGATCGCCTTGGGCAACGGCGGCGCCAGCGCCTTCTGGGAGGTGGCCTGCGCCTCGCTCATCAACCGCCGTGCCGCGTACGGCGTGTACGGCTCGTTCTCCAAGAAATTCGCCCAGTCGGCGGCCAAGGCGCCGTTCCTGGAGCAGCCGGCCATCTACGAGGGCGAACCCGGCACCTGCCGCCTGCCCGAATACACGGACGGCGTAGATGCCTACTGCTGGGCACACGACGAAACCTCCACCGGCGTGGAGGCACCGATCCGCCGCGTGCCGGGCAGCCTCGAACAGGGCGCACTCACGCTCATCGACGCCACCAGCGCCGCCGGTGCACTCAAGGTGGACATACGCGAGACGGACGCCTACTACTTCTCCCCGCAGAAGGCCTTCGGCTCGGACGGCGGCCTGTGGGTGGCGGTCCTCTCCCCCGCCGCCGTGGAACGCGCCGAATCCGTGGAACGCTCGGCGTCTCTGGCCGGCGCGCGCCGCTGGGTGCCGCCGTTCCTGTCGCTGACGACCGCGCTGACGAACTCGCGCAAGGACCAGACGCTCAACACGCCCGCCGTAGCCACGCTCGTGATGATGGAGAATCAGGTGCGCTGGCTCAACGACAACGGCGGCATGGCATGGGCCACCGCCCGCTGCGCCAAGTCGGCCTCGATCCTCTACTCGTGGGCCGAGCAGAGCGACTACGCCACGCCGTTCGTCAAGGATCCGGCCATCCGCTCGCATTCGGTGGTGACCGTCGATCTGGACGATTCGATCAACGCCTCGCAGGTGGTGGCACTGCTGCGCGACAACGGCATCTACGACACGTTCGCCTACCGCAAGCTGGGACGCAACCAGCTACGCGTGGGCGTGTTCCCGTCCGTGGAGCCGTCCGACGTGGCCGCGCTCACCCAGTGCGTGGATTACGTGGTCGAGCACCTCTGACGAGCCCGAGAACCGAGCCTCAGAACGGGGTGGATGCGAACAGATAGGTGCCGTTGACGTCGCCGTCCGGCCCGGCATCCGCCCCGATGCGCAGGCGGCCGTCGCCCGCAGGAACGAATACCGCCCGCCCCTGTTCCAGAACGCGCGTGCCGGTCGCATCCGAGCACCGCACGCGGCCCGCACAGCACAGCAGCACGCGAGGGCCGCGCTGCGGCAGGCCCAGATTCGGCATGGCCAACCGCGGCAACGTCAGACGTGGCAGGTCGAGCTGCGGGACCATCCCCGCATGCCGCGCCATGAACCGCCGTACCATCGGCCATGACTCCTCCCCGTCCGGCCCCACATGCCCATAGGCAAGCATGTATTCGCCAAGGTTCGGCCGATAGGTCACCAGCCCCGGGGAGGCAATCGCGCCGAACCGCGAGGACCTAGGGTCGATCGGTGCCGACGGACGGCAGTCCAGACTGTGCAGCAGGTTCGTCACGTCCCGGTGTTTGACGGTCATGCCGGCGCGCAGCACGTTGTCCGAATTGGTCATGATCTCCGCGGCGGTGCCATGCAGGTAGACGTGCGGCTGGCCGGCGGGAATGAACACCGCATCGCCTTCCTCCAGCCGCACCGGATTCATGAGCAGCAACGCCAGCACGCTCGGGTCGCCGGGGAATGCGTCCGCGGCGGCGCAGGCGTTGGCCAAGGCGCGGACCGGCTGCATGGCATCGCCCTCACCCAGATCACCCGATCGGCCCGGCGAAGCGTCACGTTCCATATCCGCCCTGGCCCGGCGCAATGCGGCGGGCAGATCCCCGATCTCCTCCGGACGGGCGCCGATCGCCGCATAGAAGGCACGGAACAGGCGTTTGCCGGATTCGGGCCATGCGATCGCCGCATCCGGCATGAGCGTGTCCGCCACCGCGGCGTCGGGACCGAGCATGCCGGCGAGCGCCGCAAGCATACGGTCCGCCAGGGCGACGCCGCGCAGCGGGGCGAGCGCGCGGGCAGCCATCTGCGGCGGCATGAACCCTACGGCCGCCTCGAACGGCTCCAACGCCACCACCATCTCGTGCTTGGCGAGCATGTCCCTGAACGAGCGCTCCGGCGCATCCGCGGGAATGCCGGCCGCCTGCTCGCGGTGGTAGCCGGCGCGCGCCTCGAACCCCACCGGATGCACCTGCAGAGACAGGGGGATCCGCGCGGAGATCACCTTGAACAGGTAGGGCAGCACGGGACCGAACAGGCGGGAGGACGTGGCCCCCACCATGCGTTCCGGGTCGCGGCGGATGGCCTCGTCCAGCGGCAGGGCGGGCGATCCGGACTTTGCGCTGCCGTCTGGCCGCAACGCCGAAGGAGAACCGGCATGCCCGGAAAACCACATCTCGGCGAGCGGGCCACCCTGCGCGGGCAGGCGGAACAGGCGTTGCAGACGGTCCTGGGAACCCCACGCATAGCGTTTGGTCACCGGCTCGATCTCGATCACGCGCGAAGCTCCTTTCCTGCCGTACCACACCGGACAGGCCACCAGCCTACCGTTGCGGTACAGTGAAGTCTATGAAGTTGGCGCCGATATTCGATCCCGCAGTGCGCAAGCCCGCACCCAAACCCATCCAGGTGGATCTGCAGAAGGCCTTTCTGGCGGTCACCGCCATATGGGTGGTGGCGTTGGTGGTGGCCACCGTCCTGCTGGCCTTGGACGTGACCGGCATGCAGCCGCTCATCGTATGCGTGTCGGGCACGGTCATCGGCATCCTCATGCTCATCTGGGAGCATTTCCACCGCTGGGACTACCGCCGTCTGGGCAAGTAGACCGTCCGGGGCGCGCGCCCGCCCGTCTAGCGCGCCAGCGGCAGCGTGAGGGTAAACGTACTGCCGGAGCCGGGCGCGCTCCACACACTCACCGAACCGTGGTGGGTGAGCGCCACATGCTTGACGATCGCCAATCCCAGTCCGATGCCGTCGCGCGTATGCTCGTTCTGCTGCGCGCCACGGTAGAACCGCTCGAAGACGCGCTCCTGCTCGTCTCTGGCGATGCCCGAGCCCTGATCGACCACGCGAACCACGGCATGTTCGCCGTCCTTGGCCTTCGCCACGGCCACGTTCACCGCGCTGCCTTCGGGCGAATACCCGATGGCATTCTCCACGAGCTTGGTGATCGCCATGCGGATCTGGTCGCCGTCGCCGTTGACGGTCAGGGTCCGATCGCCGCTCAGCATGAGCCTGATGCGCTGGTCGGCGGCCTGCGGGGCGAGCGAATCCACCACGTCGCGCGTCTGCGCGAGCAGGGACAGCCGGTTGGCGCTCGATGGCACGATGGGCTCCTGCACCTTGATGAGCAGCAGGAGGTCGGACACCATGCGGTTGAGTCTGCGGCTGGCGTGGCGCACCTCGCCGGCATCCTCGGCGATGCGCTGCGGGTCGGTGGCGCGTTCGCTCAGGTCGGTGGAGAGGCGCTCCAGCGCGGCGGTGGGTTTGAGCAGCTGTTCGGACACGTTGGCAATGAAGGAGTCGCGGGTCTGCGCGAACCGCACCGCATCGCTCACGTCGTGCAGCAGCACCACCACGAACCCGCCCACGCGGCCCACCGAAACCTTGAGCCAGTTGGGACGGGATACGCCTGCTTCGGACGGGGATGCGGCAACGGGCGCGGTCTGCGTGGTCAGGTCAAAGGTCTCCTTGCCGCCGGCGGCGCGCACCCGGTCGACCGCATCGAGCACGGTCCGGTCCACGATTGCATCGTCGCGCACCACGCCCAGCCGGTACGCCTGCGGGTTGCAGCGGATCACCTCGTCGTCCGGACCCACCACGATCGAGCAGATCGGCAGCATGGACAGCAGCGCCGCCGTCTCGCCGTTGAGGTCGTCCTCGCCGAGGCCGTCCCCCGTCTCACGCGTCAGACGGTGCTCCTTGCTCCATCGGTGCCACCGCGCTCCGATCATGCTGGTCACCGGCATGTTGCCGGTATGCTCGGTCAGCCTGTCATGCAGGATGCCGTAGACCGCGAACCCCACGAACGCGGCCACGGCCAGGGCGATCAGGCCGAATACGACGAAAATCAATGCTCCCATGTCACCATTGTGACAGACGCGAGGCGACGACGGGCCGCCAACGCGCCGCACGGAGTGCAATGAGCGGCGCCGAACCGCCACCGCGCCGGCGCCGAACCGCCACCTGCACGGGCGATCGCGGGATCGAAGCCAAGGTGAACTTTCAACCAACACGCGGTGGCTTTTGCCCTTTGCATTGGCGTCGATCGTTCCCAGCGAATAGAATGATCTAGGTTGTAACCATAAGAGGTGTAACCATAGAGGAAAGGCTTATAATGCGCGTTATTTTCAACGAGGAGATGAATGCTGTCGCCGACGATCTCGATCGCATGGCCCAGGACGTCAGCAAGGCGATCAAGGGTGCCGGTGCGGCGTTGCTCAACTCCGACGTCGAGGCCGCTCAGACCGTCATCGATGGCGACATCGAGATCGACGCGCTGGAATCCAGCGTGATCGACCAGTGCGTCAAGCTGCTCGCCAAGCAGAACCCGGTCGCCACCGACCTGCGCGTGGTGGTTTCCACCCTGCGTCTGGCCGCTACCTTCGAGCGTATGGGCGATCTGGCCAAGCACATCGCCGAGACGGCCCGTCGCACCTACCCGCAGTCCGCCCTGACCGACGAATCCCGTCCGCTCATCGAGCAGATGGTTGCGTTCCTCGACACCACCGCCGACCGTCTGCCGGTCATGCTGTCCGACCGCGACCGGCAGGTTGCCCAGCAGATCATTCTGGACGACGACAAGCTGGACGAGCTGCACCACCAGACCTTCGAGATCATGCTGGCCGACAACTACGACGGCGACAAGCAGCACCTCATCGATCTGGTGCTCACCGGCCGCTTCCTGGAGCGTCTCGGCGATCACGCCGTGTCCGCCGCCCGTCGCGTGGTCTACATCGTCTCCGGCTTCGACCCTTCGAAGAAGCCCGGTCCGGACGAAGGCACCGACATCGACTGACGCCAGATACTTCAGCTGACTTCAGTAGGGCTGAAATGATATGACGACGAGGAGCCGCGTGGGAGCAATCCCAGCGGCTCCTCGTTTTCTTTCGACACCGTTCGAAAGTAGCCCCGGCTGCTGATTCGGGGGCTATTCCGGACGCGGATCACACCTCGCAGCGGCCCCAGTCCTTCGATGCAGGAATGCTGCGGATCGAGGTGCACACGGCGATCAGCAAGCTCAGCGCGCCGAACAGAACGGTCACCGCCGCCACCACGGCGAATCCGCCCGGCACATACTGCAACGCCCATCCGGCGGCCATCGGAGCGAATCCGCCGAGCAACCCGACCAACGTTTCGAACACCGAGGAGACACGGCCCTGCATGTCCTCCGGCGTGCGACCGTACATGAAACCGAACAGCCCGGCGTTGAGCGTAGGCATCACCAGACCGATCGCGGACAGGCATACGAGCACCGTGACGTACGACGCATCGAACACGAGCGGTACGAAGCAGCACAGATTGAACGCCGTCGCGGCGATGACGGTCGGCCCCACGGGCAGCCGGTCCGCCACCTTGCCGGCGACGAACGCGCCGATCAGCGAGCACACGCCCATTCCGGTGAAGATCAGGCCGATCCGCAGACCGCTCTCCCCGTCGGCGATGAGCTTGAGCTGCGCGCCGGTTTCCAGTCCCGCAAAACTGATGTTGAGCAGGGCCCCGAACAGGATGATCCATGGCAGTCTGCGGCGGGTGAGCGTCCAATGCCAGCCGGCGGCGAAATCGGCAAGGAACGAGGACGGTGCAGCCCCGGCTTCGGCGGCGGTCCCGGAGTCCTCGCGTTCCGGCTCGCCGCGCCCGGGCAGCAGAGTCGCGCAGATGCCGCCGACAAGGGAGATGACGGCGGAAACGGCCATAGGCAGCCACGCCGCCATGCCGAACAATGCGCCGGAAACGGGACTGGATGTGAGCCCCACCGCGGATTCGCGTCCCTCGCGCACCGCCTGGGCCTTGGCAAACCGCTCGGAAGGAATAAGTGAGCGCAGAATGGCGTCCGTGGAGGCGCCGAGTAATCCCGAGATCATGCCCAAAGCCAGCGCGGCGGCGATCAGGACTGGCACGGTGAGCGTACCGGTCGCCACGCAGACCGCCAATACCGCGGCGACGGCGCACTGCCCCAAACCTTGGGCGATCATGAGCGCACGGCGTTCGTGACGGTCCACGATCACCCCGCCGATGGGCATGAGCACCATCATGACGACCGAGGCAACGGTGGCGAGCGTGCCGGCCACGAATTCGGACCGGGACACGTGGAAGGCGATGAGGGGCAGCGCGAAGGTCTGCAGGGCGTCGGCGAACACGTCGGCAGTGTCCGCGGCGAACCAAGTGGCGTAGTGCGGGGTGCGCCACAGAGATTTGGAGGAATCGGGGTTGAGTGAATTCACGGGGTTGGGGTTGGCAGGCATCATGGTCTCGTTTCCATGCCGGTTCTCCGCAGCGAAAAACATGCGGAGAACAGTGAACTGGCGAAAGCGATGCATGACGACGTGGCCGGTGGGCCTTGCGACATGTCATGATCGAGAGAACGGGACGCGGCCGTCCGCGTTGCATGGGTCGTCCGACCGGCAACGCGATGCTGACGGCACTGTCGGCGGGGCGGGCAGCGTCAATGCGCATGAAGCCCTTGCCGGGCATTGGATTTCACCGGCATGGCAGGATTGCACCGGCATGGCCAGAAAACCAGCCGGTCGGATGCATTGAACGGCCCAGCGACCATATGGATTAGCGTCCCTCTTCGACCATGACCACCATGATGACCCCTTCCGGCATCGGCGATGGCGACTTTGCCACGCGGTGAAATGATGAAACAAGCATATCACGGGCGAGGCCGGTTCACGCGATGAATCGCAATGCAACTTGTGAACCGGGAAAGCTCACAGAGTCGATCGCATCCGCACACCGATTTTCCTGCAATTCCAAGAGAACAGGGAGAAAAGCGAACATGCGGCCCGGTTCACAAGATTTTCGCGAAGTCATCGCGTGAACCGGCCCGCCCCGAAAAGCCAAGAAAAACCCAAGAAAAAGGGCCATCCCCGTCACGGGGATGGCCCTATGAAGCCTGAACGGGCTCAGAAACTCACTTCTGGCCCTGAGCGGCGACGGCGGCGGCACCGGCGGCGGCAGCCTCCGGGTCCAGGTACTCGCCACGCGGCTTGACCGGCTTGAAGTCGTCGTCCAGCTCGTACAGCAGCGGGATGGCGGTCGGGATGTTGACCTTGGCGATCTCGTCCTCGGACAGGTTGTCCAGCATCTTCACGATGGCGCGGAGGGAGTTGCCGTGAGCCGCGATGAGGACGGTCTTGCCGGCGCGCAGCTCGGGCTCGATGGCGGACTCGAAGTAGGGCTTCACACGGTCGACCACGTTGGCCAGGCACTCGGCTTCCGGCACCGGGTCGCCGGCGTAGCGCGGGTCATGGTTCTGCGCGTACTGGTCGTTCGGATCGATCTCCGGCGGCGGGGTGGCGTAGGAGCGGCGCCAGAGCATGAACTTCTCGTCGCCGTACTCCTGACGGATCTCGGTCTTGTTCTTGCCCTGCAGGGCGCCGTAGTGACGCTCGTTGAGGCGCCAGCTGCGCTCGACGGGGATCCACAGGCGGTCGGCCGCGTCAAGGGCGATGTTGGCGGTGTTGATGGCGCGACGCAGCAGGGAGGTGAACACGATGTCCGGCAGGACGTTCTTCTCCTTGAGCAGCTCGCCGCCGCGCTTGGCTTCGGCTTCGCCCTGCTCGGTCAGCGGGACGTCCACCCAGCCGGTGAACTGATTGGTCTTGTTCCATGCGCTCTGTCCGTGACGGAGCAGTACTAGTTTGTAAGTCATAGTTTGCAGTTTAGCGCCCGCCACGGCCAAAATCGAGAGGCGGGCGGCCCGTTGTGGACAGTTTGCCCACAGTTCACCGACCGGCTCCCGCAGCGGACCGTCACGCGCCCATCAGGTACAGCAATCCGAAGCCCAGCGCCAGTGCCGGAGACAGCAGTGACGCCATCGGCAGCGCCGCCCGGTAGCGCCGGCCGAGCAGGGCCCTGCACAGGAGCGCGCACAGCACGACGGCCACGGCGAGCATGACCGTGCAGCCGACGGCCAGCGCAATGTCGGTCTGCGGCACGACGGGGCATGCCGGCCGCCCGTCGGCGGTTATGCCGCACGGCATGGAGGCGTCCCCCATCACACGGTTGATCGGATTGCGCGCGGCATAGGAGAGCGCGAACATCGCCACGGCCACGACCGGCATGGCGGCGGCGAGCACGGTGCCGCGCCCCCGGCCCAGCCGCACCATCCACGTGCGCTTGCCGTGGAGCGCGTCGTCGTCGACGTCACGCAGGTTGTTCACGCACAGCACGCCGACGGCGACGAAGCCAAGCGCCGTCGCCATCCACATCACCAGGAACGGCACCTTGTCGGACAGGGCGTAGGAGGTGCCGCAGGTGGCGACAAGGCCGAAGAACACGAACACGGACGCCTCTCCCCAGCCGCGATAGCCGTAGGGGTGCCGGCCGCCGACGTAGTACCAGCCGGCAGCAAGGCAAACCAGCCCCAGCGCGATGAACCACCAGTGGCCGGTCAGGACGGTGATCGCCAGCCCGCACACGCAGGAGAGCGCCGCACTGACGCCGGACGCGGCGAGCACACGCTTCGCCGACACCAGCCCGGAGGCGGTGAGCCGCTGCGGCTTGCCGGTGGCGGACTCGCTGCCGCCGCGCGATTCGTCCACGCCGCGCACGCCATCCGCATAGTCGTTGGCGAAGTTGGCGGCGATCTGGAGGAACAGCGCCACGCCGAGGCACAGCAGCGTGACCGCGACGTACCAGCCGGGCGAGGTCCGGCACAGGCCGTAGTCGCCACTGGGGTCGATCGGGGGCCGACCGCCGACCGCCGGGCACGGAAGAGTCATGGGTGAATCTCCCCACGCACCGTGGATCACGGTCGTCCACATGGCCATCGAGGCGGCCAGAACCGGCGAGACGGCCAGCGGGAGCGTCTTGGGCCGCGCGCCCTGAATCCACAATCCCAGAGACATGGCATCAGTATACTGGGAACGCCACGGTGGCACCACCGCGGCACTACGGCGTCACTACGGCGAAAGCGCCCCGGAAGGAGCGCTTTCGTTGATTCGCGATCGGGCGCAGATCAGCCGACGAGCGGCTTGACGAGCGGGAACGTGATCGTCTCGCGGATGGTGGCACCGGTCAGGGCGATGAGCAAGCGGTCGATGCCCATGCCCATGCCGCCTGCCGGGGGCATGCCCACGCCGAGCGCCTCGAGGAAGTCCTCGTCGATGTCGCAGGCCTCCTCGTCGCCGGCGAGCGCATCCTTGGCCTGGGCCACGAAGCGTTCGCGCTGCACGATCGGATCGTTGAGCTCGGAGTAGCCGGTGGCTAGCTCGAAGCCGCGCACGTAGAGGTCCCACTTCTCCACCACGCCGGGCTTGGAGCGGTGGCCCTTGACCAGCGGGGAGGTCTCGACCGGGAAGTCGCGCACGAAGGTGGGCTCGTACAGCTTGTCCTCGTAGAAGTGCTCCCACAGGTGCTCCACGAGCTTGCCGTGGTTCTCCACTTCGTCGCGCTCCACGCCAAGCTTGTCCGCGATCTCGCCCAGATGCTCCACGGAGGTGCCGGGGTTGTCCGGGCCGCCGTTGGGCACGATCTCCTCGCCGAGCGCCTCGGACAGGGAGCCGTACATGCTCATGGTCTTCCATTCGCCGCCGAAGTCGTACTCGGTGCCGTCGAGCAGGGTGACCTTGTGCGAGCCGTAGACGTCCATGGCGGTCGTCTGCACGAGTTCCTTGACGAGCTGGCCGATCGTGTCGTACGTGCCGTACGCCTGGTACGCCTCGACCATGGTGAATTCGGGGGCGTGCGTGGCGTCCACGCCCTCGTTGCGGAAGTCGCGGTTGATCTCGAACACGCGGTCGATGCCGCCGACGAGGCAGCGCTTCAAAAACAGCTCCGGGGCGATGCGCAGGTAGAGGTCCAGATCGAACGCGTTCATGTGCGTGGTGAACGGACGGGCCGCGGCGCCGCCGTGGATGGTCTGCAGCATGGGGGTTTCGACCTCGAGGAAGTCGTGGCTCGCGAAGGTGTGGCGCAGGGATGCGACGGCCTTGGAGCGGTTGCGCACCATGTTGCGGGTCTTCTCGTCCGCGATCATGCCGATGTACGGCTTGCGGGTGCGGGTGTCGTCGTTGAGGTCCTTGTGCAGGGCGGGCAGCGGCTGCAGCGCCTTGGAGGCGATGGCCCATTCGGTGGCGAACACGGACAGTTCGCCGGTCTTGGAGGCGATCACGCGGCCCTTGAGGTAGAGGTGGTCGCCCAAGTCCACGAGCTGCTTGAACTGCTTGAGGGAGTCGGCGCCGATCTCCTTCTTGGAGATCATGCCCTGAATCCTCGTGCCGTCGCCCGCGGCGAGCTGCACGAAGCACAGGCCGCCGCCGTTGCGCAGGAACAGCACGCGGCCGGCGATGCCGACCATGTCCTCGGTCTCCTGGCCGGGTTCGAGCGTGCCGTCGTACTTGGCGCGGACCTCCTCGATGGTGGCGGTCACGTCCAGATGCACCGGGTAGGGCTGCAGGCCGGCCTTGAGCATCATGGCGCGCTTGGCGACGCGCATCTGCACCTGCTCGGGGTGCGCGAGGGGCCCGAACTCCTTGTTGGAAGGATCGACCGCCTCGTCCAGCGTGGCGCCGGCGTCGATCTTCTCGCGGATCGTCGCATCCTGCTTGAGGAGCATCTCGGCGCGCTCGACGGTGGTCATCCGGGGCGCGGCGGGGGTTTCGGGGGTTTCGTTGTCGGTAACGTTCTCTACTTCAGCCATGGTTTCACAGTGTAGTGTGCGGCCGATACTTGGGGATTGGCGGGCAGCGGGCAAACGCGGGAGGGTAGCCGACGAGGACGCGGACAGGCGAAAAGGACGGCACCGCGCGCACGGTTCGACCCACGGCATGCTTGCCACGGCGCTGCCCATGTGCAATCACGGCACAGTCACGGCATGGCACGCGCGCAATCCTCCCTGCCGTTCCGGGGCGAATCCCGCCAGCCCGACGTCCGAAAACCGTTGCAATTCCTTGCGACGCGCCGACGATTGGCACAATGCGGGAATCCGTGTAATATATACGACTGTTGTCTTTACGGGCTGTAGCGCAGCTTGGTAGCGCGCTTCGTTCGGGACGAAGAGGCCGCGGGTTCAAATCCCGCCAGCCCGACAACTCACCGGGTCGCTGGTTTCCAGCGGCCCGGTTTTTCTTTGCCCGGGCGGCCGACATGCTCGATCGGTCCAACCTGTACACCCAAATTCGCAGCTTGGACCGATCGCGCGAAAAAACGGCCGTTTTCGGGCCCGAAAATCGCATGATCGGTCCAAGCTGCGAATGTGGGTCCGCAGGTTGGACCGATCATGCAACAGCACCGACATGCAGCGTACACGCGCCGCGATAGACTGTGCCCCGCATCCTGACGGCCCATTCCGAGGCGTCCCGCAGCGCGGACCTCGGCGCGGCCAACCGCAACACAGCACCACCCAACCTCCAAAGAGAGAGACCATGAAGAAAAGTCTGCTCGCGCTGGCCTCCGGCGCGTTCATCCTCGGCGCGGCCGAATTCGTCATGATGGGCATCCTGCCGCAGGCCGCCGAGGCCATGGGCGTGGACATCCCCACCGCCGGCCACTTCATCTCCGCGTATGCGATCGGCGTGTGCATCGGCACGCTGATCCTGGTCTTCGGGCGCAAGGTCCCCCCGAAGAACCTCATCATCCTGTTCATGGCGATCGCCCTGACCGGCAACCTGCTGTCCGCCGTGTCCGTGAACGCGCCCATGCTGATCATGGCCCGCTTCATCTCCGGCCTGCCGCACGGAGCATTCTTCGGTACCGCCACGCTCATCGCCAAGACGCTCGCGGACAAGGGCAAGGAGGCGCAGTCCGTGGCCGCCATGGTCACCGGCCAGACCGTGGCCAACATGCTCGGCGTGCCGGCCGGCACCATCATGGCGGAATTCGTGTCCTGGCGGCTCGCGTTCGCCATCCTGGCCGTCTGGGCAGCCATGACCATCGCGCTTACGGCCGCGTGGATCCCGTTCGTGCCGCCCATCAAGGACGCGGGCATTGCCGGTCAGTTCCGTTTTCTCACCCGCCGCGGCCCGTGGGTGATCCTCGCGGCCGTGTTCACCGGCAACGCGGGCGTGTTCTGCTGGTGGAGCTACGTGTCCCCGTGGCTGCAGAAGACCGGCGGATGGCCGGCCAATCTGGTGCCGATGCTCATGATGCTCGCCGGATTCGGCATGGTGGTGGGCGGTCAGATCGGCGGGAAGATCACCGACCGCTGGCGGCATGCGGGCACGGCGGCCGTGGGACAGGCCATCTCCTGCATCGGCCTGCTCATGGTGCTGGCGCTGCCGGGCAACCGCGGCATAACGGCGCTGCTCACGTTCTGGATCGCGTTCGGCCTGTTCTTCATTTCCGCGCCCCAGCAGCTGCTCATGACGGAGGCCGGTCGCGGCGGCGGCGAGCTCATTGCGGGCGCGGCCGTGCAGGTGGCGTTCAACTTCGGCAACGCGGTCGGCTCCATGGTGGGCGGCGCCATGCTCAACGCCTTCGCCATGGACTACCGGTTCACCGGTCTGGGCGGACTGCCGCTGGCGGCGCTGTCGGTGGGGATGCTCGCCTACTATTCGTGGCGCTGCGAGACGGACACCGAAGCCGTCCATCGCCTGCGCGAAGTGAAGGTAGGCTAATCCGCCGCGATCCCGACCCGATCCCGACCCACACTCGCGGACCTTTTCAGAAGCCTCCCCACGTCTCAAGCCGCTGTCACATTCCAAAAATGGCGGCGATTCGAGACACAGGGAGACTTCTTCGTGTCTCAGACCGCATCCGTTTGCGCATCCGTTTGCACATCCGTTTCCAACTGTGCGCAAGATCACAGCGCGCGGCGGCGAAACCCCAAAGCCGCGAATGCCCAGCCCGCCTAGACTAGTCGGTGGAATACAGTGCTTTCACCACCAAGGAGGCTGGCATGGCGGATCATTTCGACGCGAACGCGTTTCTCAAAGGGCTGGACGCGATCTTCGACGCGCACGAGCAGGCCAAGAAGGCCGAACCCTATCTGCTGCAGGGGCTGACGGACGCGGAGAACGCGCACGACGACGCCGGTCAGCTCACCGTGCTCAACGAGATCATGGGCTTCTACCGTTCCCAGTCCCGCCACGAGGACAACCAATGGATGGTGCAGCGGGCGCTGGAGCTCGCCTCGCACATGGGCATCGAAGGCACCGAGGCATGGACCACCACGCTCATCAACGCGGCCACGAGCATGCGCGCCGCCGGCAAGTACGATCAGGCCGAGGCCCTGTACCGTCAGGCGCTCGACTCCGCGCTCAAGACCTACGAGCCGACCGACCGCCGTCTCGCCGCCCTGCACAACAACCTGTCCATCCTGTACAGCGAGACCAAGCGGATCGACAAGTCCGAGGCGGAACTGCGCGAGGCGCTGCGCATCCTCGAATCCGCATCCCCCAACGCCAACGAGGACCTGGACGTGGCCTCCACGCACACCAATCTCGCGCTCACCCTGCTGGCGGAGGACAAGACCGAGGGCGCGGCCGTGCACGCCAAGAAGGCGCTGGAGATCTACCGCGACGGTCACTTGGAGCACAGCGCGCACTACGCCTCCGCACTGGCCGGCTACGCGCAGGTGTGCTACCACACGTCTCTGTTCGTGGACGCGGTGGACGCGTACCGCCACGCGCTGGCGGTGATCGAGGAATGCTACGGCACGGACAACGACTACTACCGGGTGACCGAATCGAACCTCAACGACGCGATCAAGGCCGCCCGCGAACTCGGCATGAAGGTGCCGGACGAGAACCCGTACGCGGGCGGCGCCGGCAAGGCGGAGGCCCCCGCGGACACGAGAGCGCTCAAGGATGCCGGCTCCAGCGCCGCGAACTCGCTGTTGGAGGACGAGCAGGCCGCGCACGCGGACATCGCCGCCACACTCGACCGCAAGCCCATGACCGGTCTGCAGCTCGCCAAGGCGTACTGGCAGGCGTACGGCAAGCCGCTGATCGAGGAGAAGTACCCGGAGTACAAGGGCCGCATCGCCGCGGGACTCATGGGCCATGGCTCGGAATGCTACGGCTTCGACGACGAAATCTCGCAGGACCACGACTTCGGACCCGGCTTCTGCCTGTGGCTCACCGCCGAGGACTACGCGAAGATCGGCGAGCAGCTTCAGGCCGACTACGAGGCGCTCCCCCAGACGTTCGAAGGCTACGGCCCGCGCGAGCAGACCGCACGCGCGCAGGGCGCCGGCCGCCGGGTGGGCGTGTTCGAGATCGGGCAGTTCTTCACCGCCATCACCGGCTACCCCGAGGCGCCCGCCGAGGACGCGCCGCACGAGTGGCTCATGCTCGACGAGGCGACGCTGGCCGCCGCCACGAACGGGCAGATCTTCACCGACCCGCTGGGCCGCTTCTCCAAGGTGCGTCAGGGCTTCAAGATGATGCCGCAGGACGTGCAGGTCTCGCTCATCTCCCGCAGGCTCGGCATGATCGCGCAGGCCGGCCAGTACAACCTGCCGCGCATGCTCAAGCGCGGCGACGGGGCGGCCGCATGGCTGTCGATCGGCGAATTCGTGAAGGCCACCGCCTCGCTGGTGTTTCTGCTGAACAACCCCGTATCCGTCGGCTATCTGCCGTACTACAAGTGGAGCTTCGCCGCGCTGCGCAAGCTGTCCCGCCGCATCGCCACCGTGCTGGGCGACGTGCCCGACCAGCTCGAGACCGTGATGCGCCTCGGCTCAGCGGCCTGCTACGGCGGCGCGGGATTCGGCGAAGGCGGCAAGGGCTCGGCGCCGGCCGCGGAGCAGATCAACCGGACCGTGGAGCACATCTGCGCCGAGATCGTTACGACGCTCAACCGCGAGGGGCTCACCACCTCCCCGGAAACCTTCCTCGAATGGCAGCGGCCGTACGTGGAGGAGCATATCGCCAGCGCCGATCCCTCGCTGAGGAGCCTGTGATGGCGGGCGGCGAAGGCATGACGGCCACGGACGAGCTGGCCACGGACGAGCTGGCCGAAACGATCGTGCGCCACGAATGGGACCAGTTCCAGCGCACCAACAACGAGGGCGGACGGGCCTCCTGCCAGGGCAACTGGCCGGTGTTCCACCAGATGCGCCTGAGCCAGTTCCTCACGTGGCCCGCCGACCTCAGGCGCAGCTACGCAGACGATCTGGACGAGGCCGACCGTGTGGGCCGCAACCTCGTGACGGAAAAGTACGGCCGCATGATGGCCTCCACTGCGCCTGAACAGTACCGCAGGACCATCGAGCCGTACATTCCGCGGCTTTCCGAGGAGCGCGTGGCCCGCCAGGAGACGATCATCGCGCAGCAGGTGGCATGGGCGGACGACTTCCGCACGCGCTACCCGCATCTGGGCGAGGCGATGCGCGTGCTCACCACCGCAGAGGACACACCGGAGAAGACCTCCTTCGAAACGTACCTGCGCGGCGAACTCGGCACCTACTCGGAGCGCACGCTGGGACTGTACGAGGCGATGATTGCAGCCAAGCGCGCCGCCGGGGAGAACCTCACCGAGCAGACGATCCTCAACACGGTGACCATCGGCGGGTTCGACGGTCTGGACGACGCCGAAGCCCAGCTCGCACGGTAGAGCGGGCGGCGCATTGGCAGACACCGTATACCGAAACGTCGGATTTCGGCACCCGAGACGCCACTAAGGTGGAACGCGTGAAGGTGAAATCGGCAAGGGCAATCCGTTTCGTCGTGGCCGCGCTGGCGGTCTGGGCCGTACTGGCCGTGATCGGTGCGTTCATGACGCCGCCCTGGCAGGTGCGGCCGTACACGGACCACCTCGTTCCCGACACGCCGGATACGGCCATCATCTCCGCACGAAGCGGCGGCGGCACGCCGATCGGCACATACGAAGTGCGTGAGTCCACGGTCACGGTGCAGCTGACGGACACGGTGAGCGTCAAAGCGATCGTGCGCGAACCTGTCGGGGCGGCGGAGGACCGTCCGGCCGTGCTCATGCTCCACGGGGCGGGAACCGGCCGGGCCGGCGAAGTGTACGGGGACATCGCCCCGCAGCTGGCAAGCGCCGGCATCGTGACGATGGTGCCGGACAAGCGGCTCGACAACTACGGGCTGCTCCACCGCGACTACGTTGGCATGGCGCACGACTACGAGAAGGAGCTCGACGCGCTGCGGTCCATGCCGGGCGTGGATCCGGGGCGCACCGGGGTGTACGCCGAATCGGAGGGCACGTGGATCAGTTCGGTGATGACCGCCGAGCGGCCGGATATCGCATTCAGCATCATCGTGTCCGCGCCGGTGTATTCGGGTCGGGAACAGATGACCGCCGCAGCGACTACGTACTTTGCCGATACGGACGTGCCGGACGCCGTCCGCGCCGACATTCCCAAACTGGCGATGCTTGACTTTTCGCTGGCACGCCTCGACTATGCGGACTTCGACGCCCTGCCCAACTACGCGCGGCTCACGCAACCTGCACTGGTGGTGTACGGCACGCTCGACCCGTCCATGCCCATCGAACAGGGGGCCTTGGAAATCCGGGACCGGGCCTTGAGCGGTGCCGGCAACGGCAACGTGACGCTGCGCTATTATGCCACGAACCACCAGTTGCGCACCGGGTCGCGCATGTCCGAGCCGGGCCTGCCGCTCGATGTCAATTACACGCGCGATCTGGCCGCATGGATCTCCGGTGCGGTGGCCGGCACCACGGCCGGCGAGTGGCGCACGCCGATGACGGCCGGAGCGCAGCCGAATCAGGAATTCGCGGTGGCGGAGAGCGGGACCATGACGGCGGGAACGCTGTCGCCGCATTCGCTCACGCAGTTGGCGGTGCTCATGGCGGGCGGGCCGGCACTGCTGATTCTGGCTGGGATCGCGGCTGCGATCGCTACGCTGACACGGAGGACGGCGGCTCGCAAACGGGCAGCGGCCACGGGAACGACCACGGCAGGGACAACGGCGGACGTAACGGTTTCGGCACGGTTCCTCGGCGAGACAAGGACGGCTGCACACTCCGAGTCCGGCTTCGGCCGCGGCACCGCGGCGCGGCTGGCGGCGTTGGGCGCAGGCACGGCGGCGGCTCTGGCGCTGACCGTCGCCTATCTGGCGCTGATGGTAACGAAGACGCTGCGGCTCGAGTCCGATCCCCCGCTGTTCGGCGGTGGCTGGATCATGATGCGATGCCTGTCCGTGGCGGTTGCGGCGCTGTGGGCGCTCGCGCTGCTGCGGCTGCGGGACGTCTGGCACGGCAGGTCCGACCTCCGATGGATTGACTGGACCGCTGCCGCACTCACGGTTGCCGGCGCCGCACTCACCACCGGAGCATTGGCGTTCTGGGGCATGTTCGCGTTGTAGCGCGCGGCACGGGTCGCCGCGCTCAGTCCTCCTTGCGTCGGCGCAGCAGTCCGGCGACGGACCAGATGACGGCGACGAGGATGAACAGCACGCCGAGCACGCCGCAGGTCAGTGCGGCGGCCACACGCCAATCGACGTCGAACGCGGGCAGCCACCAGGGGAACCGCATGGCGAACGCCAGAATGGCTGCGCCGACGAGTGTCAGGATGACGCCGAGTACAATCGTGGCCGCGCTGGGCCCGGTCCTGCGGATCACGGCGGGATCGGCGGGCTCGTCCCTCGGCACCTGATGCATCGGCGTGCGGGGATCCGGTCCGCCGACGGGTCCGGAGTCCGGCTGCCGGGTGGCGTACAGCGGCACGACGGGCGGTTCCTGCGGCGGCGGAGTAGTCGCATGTTCTGGCATCACCGCGCTCTCCGTCGCCACCACGTTCTCCGCCAGCGCCGTACCGTCGTTCGCCCCGTTCACTCCGGTCGCCTCGGTCTCAGCGGCCGCAACGGTCTCGGCAGCCGCTCCGACGGCGGGCATCGCGCGGGTGTCGGCTGCCTCATCCACGGCATCCGCGGGCCGGGGCATCGCCACGGTGGGGGCGTCATCGTGCAAGCGTTCCTGATCGTTCATCATGGGTCTGCTCCTCGCGTGTTCTCAGTCGTTGTAGCCGGGCAGGGTCGAATCGGACCGGTAGTTCACGGCAACGTTCGCGAACATGAGCGCCGGCGTTTCGATGACGAGCTCCGGTTCCGCCGGATCCTGCGGACGGCCCTGCAGCCACTCGTAATGCGGATCGAACGTGTAGTCGCCGTCATCGGACTCGCCATCCTGCGACGGGTTCCACTGCACGTGCGCGTTACTGGCCGTGATCCGCCCGTCGCCCAGGGGAAGGGCGCCGGAGATCCTGCCGTACATGCAGTTCTGGCGGATCAGGGTGCGCCATTCCTGCTCGGTGTAGCCATCCCGCCATGGAGCGGCCGACGGGAAGCAGCCGTACTGGCTCAGGCTGGCGAACCGGTAGCTGCAGCCGTCGGGCAGGGTGATCGACACGTCGGCGGAACGCACGGCGAGACGGATCGTGCCCGCCGGGCAGGTGGACTGCGCGGTGGTGCCGTCGTTGAGCAGCACCTCGTGCGTGCCGTTGTTGCGCTCGTAGTCGGTCAGGTCGATGTTGAGGTCGGACGTATTGTTGCGCCCGGTGGAAGCCTGCCAGTAATAGCCGCCGCCGGGCCAGGGGTCATCGGCGCCGAGCACGGAAACGCCCGTCGTCAGCTGCGCCATGCGGTCCGGGGCGGAGCCGATCGTAGCGAAATCGCCCACGTCGAGGCGGGTGAATCCGGCCGTGCGGGCGTTATACTGCCGGACGGCGTAGGCATAGGGCACGCTTGCGCCCATGACGGCCACGACCAGCACGCCCACCGCGAAGGCGAGGGGAATGAGTCCGCCCGAGCGCCGGCCCATGCAGCCGAGCGCCACGATCAGCACGCCGAGGGCAATGCACGCCCACGCGACCGCCGTCATGGCCAGCGTGAGCTGACCGGTGAGCGTGGGCTCGTGCATCTCCTGTATGGCCAGCCATGCGCCGGCGATGAGCATCAGGCCGATGACGGTCATCACGACCGGAAATCCGGCCGGCTTGCGGCGTAGCGTGCGCACGGGCGAACGGGGCGAAGCGGTACGGATGGGCGCGGCGAACGGAGTCGGTGCCGGGAAGGCCGGGGAAGCGACCGGAGAGGCGAGACGGCCCGGGGTCGAGGAGTCGATCGGGCCCTCCGAGACCGGGGTGGCGGCATTCTGAGCGGGCATCGTTGGATAGGTGCCGCCGGCGAATGGCATGCCAGCGGAGACTCCGGCAGCGGGATCTCCGACGTCGGCCCGCCATCGCGCCACATCGCGTCTGCCCCACTGCACGAGCACGAAACCGCCCAGCAACGCGAGTGCCAGCGCAACCAATCCCGCCCCCGGCAGCGCGACGGTCACCGTGAGCAGCAGCGCCACGCCCAGCAGGTTCCAATCCCACCGCCCGTCCATGAGATCCTCGGCATAGATCCGCCCGGTCTCGCGGTCCGGCAGCATGGCCCACGCGCAGGCGTAGAACGCGGTGCCCAGGCCGCCCAGCAGTACGGCCCCCAGCATGAGGCCGCGCACCAGCGTCGGACTCCAGCCCGCACGCTCGGCGATGCCGCCGCACACGCCGCCTATCCAGCGGTCCTGCGAACGGTCGATGCGCGAGGAACGCACCCAATCGAACAATCCATGTCCATTCCAGTCAGTGCTCATACCTCCATTACAGCAAGCCGACGCACGGCGACCCATCAGGGAACACCCTGATTTCTCCCGGAAAACCATGTCCGGCCCCGACCCCGGCCCCGAACCGCGGCCATAATGGAACCATGACCTTCCCCACTCCCCCGGCCGCCCCGCAGCCGCAACAACCGCGACGGCTCCGGCCGCCGCAGCGACTGCCGCTCATGCGTCCGCGCTCGGGACGCATGCTGTGCGGTGTATGTCAGGGCGTCGGCATGCACCTCGGGGCGCCTGTGGCGCTGGTGCGCGTGCTGTTCGCCGTCGCGGCATGTCTGTTCGGCGCCGGCATCGTCACCTATGCGTTCCTATGGGTCACGGTGCCCAGCGGCGACCCGATGGCCGAGGCTGCCCGGCGTGCCCGCGCACGGGCCGCAGCCGACATGCCGCTCGCCAAGGGGAACCGCAGCACCGGCGCCGCGTACGGCCAGGATGGGGAAGGCGGGGAACACGGGGAAAGCCTTGCCGAGGCGATCCGCCGCGCTCCCAGGGTGCCGCTCATCACCGTAACCGGCATGGCGCTGCTCGCCCTGTGCGGGATGCTCACCGTGACGGGCGTGCCGATGGCGCTGTTCGTGCCGTTGCTGCTGGCGACGGGCGCGGTGGGCGTATCGTGGCTGCATGCCAACGAACCGGATTGGCAGACGCGCTCGCTGCTCATCGGCGTGGCGCTGCTGGTAGTCGCCGTCGCCCTGTTCGCCGCCCTGAACTTCGTCACCTTCGCAGACAAGGCACTCGCCCTGCTGGTGGTGCTTGCCACGCTCCTGGCCGTGGGACTCATGCTCGCACCCTGGACCACCGCCATGAGCCGCAGACTCACGCGCGAGCAGGCCCTGAAGGAACGCGAGGAGGAGCGTGCGGACATGGCCGCCCATCTGCATGACGGCGTACTGCAGACCCTGGCGCTCATCCAGCTGCACAGCAACGAGCCGAACACCGTGTTCACGCTGGCCCGGTCGCAGGAACGCGAACTGCGCGAATGGCTGTACCAGGAGCGGGGTACCTCAGAGCGTTCGGTGAGTGCCGGGGTGAGGGAGCTCGCCGCGCGCATCGAGGACGAGCACGGCCGGCCGGTCGAGGTGGTGACCGTGGGGGATGCGCGCCCGAGCGCCCAGACCGATGCGCTGCTCGACGCCACCGCGCAGGCGCTGCTCAACGCGGTCATGCACGGCGGCGAGCCGATCAGCGTATACTGCGAGGCCGGGCCGGCAAAGGTGGAGGTGTTCGTGCGCGACCACGGCGACGGGTTCGACGTGCAGGCCGTGCCGCCGGACCGGCTGGGTATCCGCGAGTCGATCGTCGGGCGCATCCGGCGGCGCGGGGGCCGGGCGGAGATCGTGTCGAGGCCCGGATGGGGCACCGAGGTGCGCATGCACATGCCGGTCGGCACCCCGGAAGATCCCGTCGGCGGAACGGACGGTTCTTCGGACGGAGGAGCGGGCAGCGGCGCGGCAGCGAAGACGGAAGCGGGCGGACACCGAGAAAGGGATGAGGCATGAACGAGAGCACGGACGAAGGCACGGACAGGAATTCCGCCGGCGGAGCGGATGCCGGGGCGGGCGGCGGGACGGGCGAGACCATCCGCGTGGCCGTGGTGGACGACCATGAGATGTTCCGCGCCGGCGTGATCGCCACGCTGCGCGGACAGTTCGCGATCGTCGGGCAGGCACCGGACGTGGAAGGCTCGGTGGCGATGATCGCCGACGTGAAGCCGGACGTGGTGCTGCTCGACGTGCATGTGCCGGGCGGCGAGGGAGGCGGCGGCGCGGAGATTCTGCGCCGGGCACTGCCCCTGTCCCCCCGTTCGGCGTTCCTGGCCCTGAGCGTGTCCGACTCGCCGCAGGACGTGGGTTCGGTGATCCGCGCGGGAGCCCGCGGCTACGTCACCAAGACGATCGGCGGGGCGGACCTCATCTCCTCAATCCGTCAGGTGTACGAGGGCTATGCGGTGTTCTCGCCCAAACTGGCCGGTTTCGTACTCTCCACCTTCCGGGACGGTTCCGGGGCAGAACCGGGCCCGGCCGCTACGCACGACGACGAGCTGGACCGGCTGTCCGCCCGGGAGCAGGAGGTCATGCGGCTCATCGCACGCGGATACACGTACAAGGAGGCGGCCGCCGAGCTGTTCATCTCCGTCAAGACCGTGGAGACGCATGTGAGCAACGTGCTGCGCAAGCTGCAGCTGTCCAACCGGACGGAATTGACGCTCTGGGCGGCCGATCGGCGGATCGTCTGAGCGTTTCCGGTTCACGCGATGTTTTCGAAGTCATCGTGTGAACCGGAAACCATGTTCGTTTTCAGCCTCGCATCGCTGTGAAATCAACGATTCAGGCGTGCGGCAATGTGCGGATTCGTGCGTTTCCCGGTTCACAAGAAATTTGCGAGTTCATCTCGTGAACCGGAAATCAGCCCAACAGCCTCCGACGCAGGTCCTCGGCACCTACAAATTGGATGCCGAACAGTCCCACGGCGCTCGCGGCGTCCGCATTGCGGGCCTTGTCGTCCACAAATGCGGTGGATGCCGGGTCCACGCCGAACCGGGAGATCGCACGGCGGTAGATCTCCGGGTCCGGCTTGTGGATCCGCTCCGCGCTGGAGACCACCACGTCGCGCAGCAGTCCCAGTGCCGGGAACAGTTCGCGCGCCGCATCCACGTACTTGACGGTGAAGTTGGTCAGTCCCCAGCAGCGCACGCCGGCCGCGTCCAGATCGTGCAGCAGCGCCTCCATGCCGGGGATCATGCCGGCCAGTGCCATGCGCTGGCGTTCGAAGTACACGCGGAACACCCATGCGACGGCCGGGCCGTGATGCGCCTCGTAATCGGCGAGGATGCGCTCCTCGCTCCAGCCGAGGTCGGACAGTTCGTCGTAGTGCCAGAAGCCATGGTCATCCGCGCGGTCGAAGAACATGTCGATCACGCCGGGCGGGTACTGGCCTTCGAGCGGGATGCGCGGCTGCCAGTCGAGCAGCACGTCGCAGAAGTCGAAGATCACATCGGTGTAGGCGGGGGCGGGGTATGTGGGTTCGTTGTCCATATGGGTCACCTTAGCGCGGAAACGGGCGGCTCTGCGGCAGAACGCCGGTCATCCCGCCGTGAAGGCTGCCGTTGCCGTGTGGCGGACAGCCGCACGTAGCCGGAGTGATGCATGGTGAAGCGGATGCGGTCCGCCAGATAGCAGTCCACGGCACGCTCGCACGGCCGGCCGAGCGCGTCACGGGCGATGCGCCGGATGCGCACCAGCGGCGTGCCGGGCGCCACTTCGAGGCGGGAAGCCATCGCGGCGTCCGCGGTGACGGTCTCCATGGTCTCGTCCACCGCGGCGGGATGCACGTCGTACTCCCGCTCGAACATGGTGTAGAACGGCTCCGTGAGGTCGCGCGAGAGAAACCGGGGGAACAGTTCGGCCGGCAGACGGCTGGTCTCCACGCTCAGCGGCTTGCCGTCGATGAGCCGCAGACGGGTGATGTCGTAGATCATGGGCGAGGGGCCGGCGAGCTCGAGCAGACGCACGTCGGACGGGGACGCGGGCGTGATGACGGCATGCAGCACCACGGAGGAGAGCGTGAAGCCCTGCCGCCGGGCGATCACCGGCAGCGACTCGGACGTGTTGAAATTGCGTTCGAGCCGCCGGTCGGCCACGACGATGCCTCCGCCGCGGCCGATCTTGCGGATCACCTCGTGCGTGGATTCCAGGCTCGCCAGCGCGATGCGCAGGTCCGAGCGGCTGATGCCGAAGTCGGCGGCCAGACCCCGCTCGGAGCCCAGCTTCTCCCCCGGTTCCAGTTCGCGCTCGCGGATGAGCGCACGCACCCGGCGGACGACCTCGCTGGCCGGCATGCGCCGCCGCGGCCGTCCCGCATCCGCGCCTTCACCCGAGTCTGCGCCACGCCGCCCGTCACCCATGGCTGCCGTCCGTTCCACGCTCACCGCTCACCGTTCGCCCTGCGTCGCGCGCTCTCACAGACCGAGCGTGGCGAGGGTCTTGGTGAAGCCGTCCATGAACCAGTCCACGTCCGACTCGCTGAACACCAGCGGCGGGCGCAGTTTGAGGATGTTGCCGAAGCGGCCGCACACGGAGGTGAGGATGCGATTGTCACGCAGGGTTTCGAGGATGTCCAGCGCGGCCTTCTGGTCGGGCTCCTTGGTGCCGGGCCTGACGATCTCGCAGCCGATGTACAGGCCCGCGCCGCGCACGTCGCCGATGCACGGGTGCGCGTCCATGAGACCGGCGACGGCCTGCTTGAACACGGCCCCGACGCGCTTGGCGTTGCCCATGGTGTCCTCGTCGCGCATCACGTCCAGCACGGCCTGCGCGGCGGCCATGCACACCGGGTTGCCGCCGAAGGTGTTGAAGTACGGGATGGAGCCGGCGAACGGCTCGAGCACCTCGTGGCGGGCGGCCATGAGCGAGGTGGGCAGGCCGTTGGCCATGGGCTTGCCGGAGGTGACGAGGTCCGGCACAATGCCCTGACGACCAAAGCCCCAGAACGCATCGCCGGTGCGGGTGAAGCCGGGCTGCACCTCGTCGGCGATCCACACGCCGCCGAGCTCGTGCACGGTGTCGATCACGGGCTTGAGGTAGCCGACCGGGTCCGGGTAGACGCCGTCGGAGGAGAAGATCGAGTCGGCGAGCAGAGCCGCGAACTTGATGCCGTGACGGTTCATGTCGGCCACGGCCTTGCGCACCTCGCTCGCCATCCAGCCGCCGAACTCCTCGGCGGTGCATGCGGCGGCGGGCTTGCCGTCGATGGTCAGGCGGTAGGTGTCCGGCGTGGGGATCATGCGCATGGTCAGCCCCAGGGTCTGCGCGGTGCCGAGCGCCGGGGACAGCTTGGAGGTGAGCGCGGAGTTGCCGTGGTAGGCCTCGTGCGTGACGATCACGCCTTCGCCGCCGGTGTAGGTCTGGGCCACGCGCACGGCGAGATCGTTGGCCTCGGAGCCGGTGCACTGGAACATGATGCGGTCGATCTCGGCGGGCATGGTGGAGAGGATATCCTCCGCATAGTGGAGGATGTTCTCGTGCAGGTAGCGGGTGTGCGTGTTGAGCATGGCCGCCTGCCGGCTCAGCGCCTCCACCACGCGCGGATGGCAGTGGCCCACGGAGGCGACGTTGTTGTACACGTCCAGATACTCCACGCCGTCCGCGTCCCACAGGTGGGAGCCGCGGCCCTTCACCAGATGCACCGGATTGCGGTAAAACAGGCGGTAGGCGGGGCCGAGCACCTCACGTTCCTCGGTGAGCTTGCGGGTTTCGGGGTCGAGTGCGGCCGCCATCTCGGGGCGGAAGCTGTTGGTGTCCATGATCGTCGATCGCGTTGCCATGATTCCTTCTTTGCTGCTTGGGGCTTGTGAACGGGCTTCTTGATGCCGACGCCTGCGAGCGTAACCCACCAATGTTGTTCGCGTGTAAGTCGTGGTCACCGCACGGTAACCAACCATTTGCATGCTTGAAAGCGCTTTTGGTTGCATCACGGCACACAAGAGCGCGCCCGCGGACGATGACATCCGCAGGCGCGCCGGGAGCCCGGGGGACCGAGCCGGCGAATCGGCTCAGTCGTCGGTGCGGTACTCGGACTTGCCGCCGGACGCCGCGAACTCCTCCTCCGGGGAGAGCACGAGGTGCTTGCGGCCGTACACCGCGAAGAACACGGTGGCGAGGATGTAGATGGCGACCATGGTGTACACGGCCAGACGGTAGTCCGGGTTGAGCAGCACGGCCACGAAGATCGCGAAGGCGAGCAGGCCGGCCACCACCGCGCCCGGAGTGCCGAAGCGGGAGACGAACGGGCGCTTGATGTGCGGCATGTTGCGCTTGAGCAGCACGTAGGAGACCATCTGCAGCAGGTAGGCCAGCACGGCGCCCCACACGGCGATGTTGAGCACCACGGAACCCGCGCCCTCACCGCCGTACGCGATGATGAACAGGGCCGCGAAGCCGATGACCGCGCCCACGATGAGCCCCCAGTACGGGGTCTTCTTCTTGCCGGTCAGGGACAGGAAGGCCGGGTAGTAGCCGGCGCGGGACAGCGAGTAGAGGTTGCGGCCGTAGGCGAACATGATGCCCTGGATGGAGGCGAGCAGGCCGATGAGCGCGAATGCGGACAGCACGGCCGCCACGTTGCCGGGCAGGATGGCACGGTAGCCGTCGAGCAGCGGTTCGTCGGAGCCGGACAGGGCCTCGGCGCCGATGACCGCCGGGTTGAGGAAGACGATGATCAGCGCGGACAGGCCCAGGGTGAAGATGCACAGGCGGGAGGACTTGGGGATGTTGCGCTCCGGATCACGCACCTCCTCGGCGGCCAGCGGCAGCTGCTCGATGCCCAGAAACAGCCACATGGCGAACGGCATGGCGAAGAAGATCGCGCCGGCGCCGAACGGCAGGAACGCGGAGTTGCCGCCTTCGGGGGCGATGTTGAGCAGGCTGGAGAAGTCGGCCTTGCCAGTCACCAGCGCGCCGATGCCGAACAGGGCCACGATGGCGAGCGCCGCGATGGAGACCACCTCGGCGAAGCGGAACGAGGTCTCCGCGCCGAGCCAGTTGACGACCACGAAGATCGCGTACAGGGCGAGCCACCAGACCCACTGGTAGCCGGCGTCGTCCAGCGAGAAGCCGGTGAGGTCCGCCAGGATCGCGTCCGCGTAGGCGGAGGAGAAGTAGACGATGGTGGCGGCGGTCATCACGTATTCGATGGTTTCCGCGAGCCCGGTGAAGAAGCCGCCCCACGGGCCCATCGCCGCGCGGGCGAACGAGTAGGCGCCGCCGGTGTGCGGCATGGCGGAGGCCATTTCGGAGATGGAGTTGAGCATGAGTACGTACATGACGTACACCACGAGCGCGGCGACGAGCATGCCGCCCCAGCCGGCCTGGGCGATGCCGCCGTTCCAGCCGGAGAAGTCTCCGGAGATGACGGCCGCGATGCCGATGGCCCACAGGCCGAACGCCCCGGCGGTGCGTTTGAGCTGCCGCTTGGCGAAGTAGTCCTTGTCGGTATGGATGTAGGTGACGCTGCTCAGGCCCGAGCCCGAGGTCGTTGACGTTGCTGTGGCGGACATGGTGACCTTCCTCTCTGGTGGGATGCCGCTGGGTGGATTTGGCAGATGGATGGGAATGGATGGGGATGTTGGATTTCTTTCAGTGCAGCAGCCACAACGGGTCGTCGAGGTACCGCTGCGCACAGGTCACGCTGCCGGGCGCCTCCTCGGCGGCCATGCCGTCGGGCAGTGCGTCGGCGCGATGGTTGGTGGTCCAGCCGAGCATTTGCAGCCGGCGGATCATGGACAGGGCGCTCATGACGTGCAGTTCGTCGTCGCTGAACTCGCCGGCCACCTCCTGATAGCCCTTGACCCACGCCTTGGCGAGATCGGGGGCGTACGGCTCGTGCTCGATGAAGCTCAGCGAGGACGCGTAGTCGTAGAGGTACCAGCTGTAGCCGGCGTCGTCGAAGTCGATGATGGTGAGCTTGCCGTCCGGCCCCTTGATCACGTTGGACGGGCGCAGGTCGGCGTGGATGAGCCCCCAGGTGTGCGGCGTGCGCGGCACCTTCATCACCACGTCCATGGCCTTCCACAGGGCCGCGTTGCACAGTTCGCGCTCGTCGTCCGTCAGGTCCGCGGTCTCCCAGCGTCCCCAGCGCGGGGAGGGACCGACCATGTTGGAGATGTCCCAGTTGAAGCGCTTGAAGCCGTAAGGCTTGCTCCAGCGGCGCGACTGCTCGTGGAACTTTGCGGCCCACTGCCCGATCGTGACGTAATAGGGCGCGGGGTTGTCGAGGTCCTCGAGCACGGTGCCCTCCACGAACTTGGTGGAGATGACGGTCCAGCCGACGCCGTTGCCGTCGTGGATCTTGGTGACGAACGTGCCGCGCACGGTGGGCACGGGGTTGATGAGGCTGATGCCGTCGATGTCGTGCAGGGCGTTGAGCCAGCTGATCTCGGAGGCCACGGCTTCCGGCCCGCCCACGTAGCCGGGCTGGGAGACGCGCACCACGCCCTCCGGCCGGCCGTCGAGCAGGAGCACGAAGGTGGCGTTCTCGGAGACGGTGATGAGGTTCAGCTCGGCGCGCTCGTGGTTGATGCCCCACGCGCCGCACACGCCCTGAAACAGCCAGAACGGGGCCGGGTCGCCCTTGGTCAGGCCGCTGAACGTGTCCAGGCTGACCGTCTGCGTTGGGCTGTCGATGAGGCTTGCCAGTTGCTGTGCCATATCGTCCTCCAGTGGTGGGTGACGGCCTCGGGCGGCCTCCCGCAGGGGCCGCGGGCGCCGTCGTTCGCGTTGTTGGTTTGGATTGTGGCAGAAACCGGATAGGGAATCGCACGCGCGCTGTTACTGGGCGGTAACGATTGGTCGCGCGAATATTAATGGTCTGTTACCCCTGCCGTTGCCGGATCGTCACCCGATCCGCCGCCCGGACCGCCCTGCGTGTGCGGGGCGGTGACTTCCCCGTGATTGTCCGCACGGGTCGGCTAGCGTCGAGGCATGGCAAAGAATCCTGTGCAATACCTGTGTTCCGAATGCGGCTGGAGCGGCGGCAAATGGTTCGGCCGCTGCCCCGAGTGCGGCCAGTGGGGCACGATCGACGAATTCCACGAGGCGAGGCCCGCGGCCCGTTCCCGTTCCGGGGCAGTCGGCGCAGGCACGGCCGGAATCGCAGGCGCCGGCGAGGGCATGATGGCCTCGCGCACCCGGGCGGCCGCGGTGGGCGACGGGGTGGCGCAGCCGATCACGCGCATCGGCACGGAAAGCGTCACGCGCATTCCCACGGGGTTCTCGGAGTTCGACCGGGTGCTTGGCGGCGGCATCGTGCCCGGGTCGGTGGTGCTCGTGGCGGGCGAGCCGGGCATCGGCAAATCCACGCTGCTGCTCGAGACGGCCGGCAACGTGGCCCGGGCCGCGGCGGCGCACGGCGGCACGGTGCTGTACGTCTCCGGCGAGGAGTCGCAGGCCCAGGTGCGCATGCGCGCGCAGCGCATCAACGCCGTGGAGGACAATCTGCTGCTCGCCGCCACTACGGATCTGGCCACGGTGCTGGGGCTCATCGGCCGGACCATGCCGGCGCTGGCGATCGTGGACTCCGCGCAGACCATCACCTCGCAGGACGTGGACGGCATCTCCGGCGGTTCCACGCAAGTGCGCGAGGTGGCGAGCGCGCTGATCGACACGGCCAAGACGCTGGATGTGCCGGTGCTGCTCGTGGGTCACGTGACCAAGGACGGTTCGATCGCCGGCCCGCGCACGCTGGAGCATCTGGTGGACGTGGTCTGCCAGTTCGAGGGAGACGCGGAGACGGCCCTGCGCATGCTGCGCGCGGTGAAGAACCGGTTCGGCCCCACGGACGAGGTGGGCTGTTTCGATATGAGCGGCGAGGGCATAGAGGAGGTGACCGACCCGTCCGGGCTGTTCCTATCCGACGGTGACGTCGACGGGGGCACCGACGGGTCGGACGCCGCCACGGAGGGCACGTGCGTCACGTTCACGCTGGACGGCCATCGTTCGCTGCCGATCGAGGTGCAGGCGCTGGTGACGAGTTCGGTGCTACCCACGCCGCGCCGGGCCGCGAACGGCATCGATGCGAACCGGCTCGCCATGCTGGTGGCCGTGCTGTACCGTCACGGCCGCATCAACATGCTGGCCAACGACCTGTACGTGTCCACCATCGCCGGGGGACTTGCCAAGGAGCCGGCGTGCGACCTTGCGGTGGCGGCCGCGCTGGCGAGCGCCGCGAAGGGCAAGGCCATCCGGCGCGGCACGTGTGCGATCGGCGAGATTGCGCTGACAGGCCAGATTCGCCCGGTGCCGCGGTTGGAGCACCGGCTGGCGGAGGCGGCGCGGCTGGGGTTCACGCGCGCGGTGGTGCCGGTGAACCGGCGCAAGGGCCGGCCGCTCAAGGCCGATGGCATCGAGATCGTGGAGGTCGCCTCGCTGCGCGACGCCCTCGGCGCCCTCGGCGTGCTCGGCGCGGACTGAGCAGGCCGTGCGTCAAGAGGCACGTCTGGAGGCACGTCAGGCCGTAAGGCGTCGCGTCTCCTCCACGTTACGCTTGAGCTCAGCCACCAGTTCGTCCGCCCCTTCGAAGCGGATCTGCGGGCGCAGGTAGCCCGTGAATTCCACGCGCACCCGGTGGCCGTACAGGTCAAGCCAGTCGTCGGTGACCGCGTACGCCTCCACCACCCGTTCATGCCGACCGGTCTTTTCGCTGAACGTAGGTTTAGTGCCGATCGAGATGGCCGCCGGCCAGCGCCACGGGGAACCTGCGGCCAACCGGGACTGTTCGGACACGTCGGCGGAGCTCTCGGCTTCGGCGGCTTCACCGGCGGGGCCCAGATCCACCATCCACCCGGCGTACACGCCGTCCACGGGCAGGTAGCCGGCGATTTCGTCGCCCAGATTCGCGGTGGGGAAGCCGATGGTCCGGCCGCGTTCCTCGCCATGCACCACCGTACCCTCCACGGCGTGCGGATGGCCGAGCACGGCGTTGGCGTCGCGCACACGGCCCTGCGAGAGCAGCCAGCGCACGTTGGTGGAGCTCCACACGCGGGTGAGCCGGGCGTTACGGGCCTTGCTCCAGGCGCGCAGTTCCGCCTTGGTGAGGCCTGTCAGCGGGTCTGCCGGCTCGCCGTGTTCGGCCGGCATGTGCGGTTCGATCACGGCGGGCACTCGCACGTAGCCGGGACCGCGATCGTCCACCACGTCGAGCTCGAACACACCGGTGCCCTCGGCCAGCGTGCGGATGGCCTTCACGTCGCCCGCACGTCCGGCGCCCATGGCGGCATCCTGACCGAGCACGAGCGTGCGCATGCCCAGCTTGCCCACCATCTGCCCCAGGAAGAACCGGTACGACTTGGCGGCGAAGGCCAGCGTGTAGCGCACCACGAGCACGTAGTCCACGCCCATGGCATGCAGCGTGCGGATGCGTTCGTCCGCGGTGGTGAGCGCGTCGGCGTCCGTCACGTCCTCCCCCGGTTCCGCGCCGTCGTGCTTCCTGGCCCATGCGTGCACCAGCTGGGGACGCGGGTCGAACATCACCACGGCGGAGAGTGCCCCGTATTGGCCGGCGAGTTCCGTCACGCGGCGGATCACGGCCTGATGGCCCTGGTGCATGCCGTCGAACACGCCCACCGTCACCACGGATTTCCGGGAGGCACTCAGCGTGGGCCATGCAACCAGTCCGGTGGCGTCTGGGGTCAGTCTGATGATCTTCATCCGTTCGTTCCTTCGTTCCTTGTACTTCGCAACGCCTATTCCTGCGCGAACACCGTGACCGGCTTGGCCTGATGCCCGTTCGCCCGCTCCACGATGGCCACGAGGTCCAGCCCGTCTCCCGCAATGGCTGCGGTCGGCTGCGTGACCGTGCGTTCGATGCGCCTGCCGAACCGCAGCTCGCGGGCCTCGGCGTCGGTGACGTCCAGACTCGGCATGCACAGGCGTGCGGCGGCGGCCGCGGGCAGCGCACGCTCCAGCAGCGCGGCGGCGCGGTCCGCACCGGACAGGCCCTCCGGCAGGTCCAGCACCGCCCGGTTTCGAGTCACGGTCTCGCCTTCCCGATTCGTGAAGGTCTTGGGTTCCGTGTGCGCGTGCACCGCATGCGCGGCGAGGGATGGATCCGCAAGGTCGAACCGGCCCACGCGCGTGCGCCGCAGCCGGGTCAGATGTCCGCCCACGCCGAGCATGTTCCCCAGATCGCGGCCGAGCGCGCGGATGTACGTGCCGGACGAGCAGTCCACGCGCACGTCAACGTCGGTCACCGGGGTGCCGTCGGCCGCTGTGAGACCACCGCGCACGGCCAGCACATGGAATGCATGGATGGTCACGGGACGGGCCTCGAGCGCCACGTCCTTGCCTTCGCGGGCCAGATCGTAGGCGCGCTGGCCGTGGATCTTGATGGCGGAGTAGGCGTTCGGCACCTGCATGATCTCGCCGGTCAGCCGCTCGGCGATGACGCGCTCTATGGTCTCGCGGTCGGGCAGTGCGGTGTGCGAAGGCTGCACGGCCTCGGCAGAGTCCGGGGCGAGGATCTCGCCGTCCGCGTCGTCGGTGGCGGTGCGCTGGCCCAGCCGGATGGTCGCCTCGTAGGTCTTGTCGTGCCCGACGATCGGGTTGAGCAGGCGCGTGACCGTGCCGAAGCCGATCACCAGCACGCCGGTGGCCATCGGGTCGAGTGTGCCGGCGTGGCCGACCTTCTTCAGGTGCAGCGCGCCGCGCACGGCCGCCACCACGTCGAAACTGGTGACGCCCTGCGGCTTGTCGATGATCAGCAGACCGGATGCGTTGCCGGGCACGGTGTTCCTTTCCTTGGTGATGACCGTTGCCGGCGTGAACTCAGCCGGCATGCGTGGAGCGGTCAGGCTTCGGGGCGGTCGGCCCCGTCCTCGGACTCGGCGGACTCGGCGGCGTCATCAGCCTCGCCGTCCGCTTCGTCGTCCTCGTCCCAGTCGTCCTCATCCTCGTCATCCCAATCGGCGTCCCCGTCCTCGTCGTCACGCTCCTCGGGATGCTTGTACGGGTCCGCTTCGCCGGCGTACTGCGCGGTTTCACGGGCGCGCGCCAACTCCTCGTCGCGCTTACGGGCCACGGCGAGAATATCCTCGATCTCGGTGGCCTCGCCGGGCACCTCGTCGAAGATGAACTGCAGCTGCGGGGTCAGGCGCAGTCCGGCCTTGGCGCCCACGAGCGAGCGCAGACGGCCCTTCGCCTGCTCGAGCGCCTGCTTGGCGCGCTGACGTTCACCCTGCTCCTTGCCGGCATGGCCGAGCTGAGTCCAGTAGACCTTGGCGATCTGCAGATCGTTGGTCACGCGCACCTCGGTGATGGTCACGTTCGCCAGACGCTTGTCGTGCAGCTGCATCTCCATGTTGGAGGCGATCACACGCTGGATGAGCGCCGCAATGCGCGCCGCGCGGGGGTTGGTTCCTGCCATAATCACGTTCCTTTATTCCGTTATTCACGTTCCATTCGTTCGGGCCATGGCACGCACGCCCGAAATCACACTCATACCATAGTCGCACATCCAGCCCGCAAACGGCGAGGGCGCCCGCACCGTGCAAATACGGCGGGGCGCCCTCGCGGATGGACGGCAAGCGCTACTTGCGCTCGACCTCCTGCATCTCGAAGGTCTCGATGATGTCCCCGAGCTGGATGTCGTTGAAGGAGCCGAGGTTGATGCCGGCCTCGTAGCCTTCCTTGACGGACTGCACGTCGTCCTTGAAACGACGCAGCGAGGAGATCTCCAGATCGTTGACCGTGGCCACGCCGTTGCGCAGGATGCGGCACTTCGTTCCGCGCTTGACCTCGCCGTCCTGCACCATGACGCCGGCGATGTTGCCGAACTTGGAGGAACGGAAGATCTCGCGGATCTCGGAGTGGGAGGTGACGACCTCCTCGTATTCCGGCTTGAGCATGCCCTTGAGGGACGCCTCGACGTCCTCGATGGCCTTGTAGATGATCGAGTAGTACTTGATCTCCACGCCTTCGCGGTCGGCGAGTTCCTGCACCTGACGGTTCGGGCGGACGTTGAAGCCGAGGATGACGGCCTTGTCCACGGAAGCCAGGTTGACGTCGTTCTGGGTGATCGCGCCGACGCCGCGGTGGATCACCTGGATGCCGACCTCGTCGGACACCTCGATCTTCATCAGGGAGTCCTCGAGCGCCTCGACGGAGCCGGAGGAATCGCCCTTGATGACGATGTTGAGCATGTCGATCTCGGCCTTGGCGAACTGCTCCTTGAGGCTCTCGAGCGAGACGACCTTGCGGCGCTTGGCCAGCTGGGCGGCACGCTCGGTGGCCTGGCGCTTCTCGGCGATCTGGCGGGCCGTACGGTCGTCGGAGGCGACCAGGAACAGGTCGCCGGCGGTCGGCACGGACGTCAGACCCAGCACCTGCACCGGCGTGGACGGGGTGGCTTCCTTCATGTGGTTGCCGTTCTCGTCCAGCATGGCGCGCACTCGGCCGTAAGAGGTGCCGGCGACGATCGCATCGCCCACATGCAGGGTTCCCTGCTGCACCAGCACGGTGGCCACGGCGCCGCGGCCCTTGTCGAGTCGCGCCTCGATGGTGGCGCCGCGGGCGTCCATGTCGGGGTTCGCCCTCAGGTCCAGCTCGGCGTCGGCCGTGAGCAGCACGGCTTCGAGGAGCTTGTCCACGTTGGTGCCGTTCTTCGCGGAGATGTCCACGAACATGGTGTCGCCGCCGTAGTCCTCGGGCACGAGGCCGTACTCGGTGAGCTGTCCGCGCACCTTCTCCGGGTTCGCGCCGGGCTTATCGATCTTGTTGACGGCCACGACGATCGGCACGTGGGCCGCCTGCGCGTGGTTGATGGCCTCCACGGTCTGCGGCATCACGCCGTCGTCCGCGGCCACCACGATGATCGCGATGTCGGTGATCTCCGCGCCGCGGGCACGCATGGCGGTGAACGCCTCGTGGCCAGGGGTGTCGAGGAACGTGATCTTGCGCTTCTCGCCGTCAAGCTCCACGGTCACCTGGTAGGCGCCGATGCGCTGCGTGATGCCGCCGGCCTCCTTGGCCACCACGTTGGTCTGGCGGATGCGGTCAAGCAGCTTGGTCTTACCGTGATCGACATGGCCCATGACGGTGACGACCGGCGGACGGGGCTTCAAATCCTCGTCCTCCTGCAGCTCCTCCTCGTCCAGGTTGATGTCGAACTGCTGGAGCAGCTCCTTGTCCTCCTCCTCGGCGGAAACGAGCTGGATGTTCCAGCCGATCTCCTCGCCCAGAATCTGGAACGTGGACTCGTCGAGGGACTGCGTGGCCGTAGCCATTTCGCCCAGATGGAACAGCACGGTCACCAGCGCGGCCGGATTGACGTTGATCTTCTCCGCCAGATCCGCCAGGGACGCGCCCTGACGCAGACGGATGGTCTGGCCGTTGCCACTGGGGATGCGCACGCCGCCGATGGTCGGCGCTTTCAGCTCCTCGTACTCATGGCGCTTCGCGAGCCTGTTCTTGCGGGCCTTCGAGGACTTGCCGCCCTGACGGCCGAACGCGCCCGCAGCACCGCCGCGACCGCCGCGGCCACCGCGTGCGGGACCGTTGGAGGTGCCGGAGCTCGGGAAGTTGCCGCCGCCCTGAGCGCCGAAACGGTTGCCGCCGCCCTGCCCCGGACGGCCCTGACCGGCACCGCCCTGACCCGGACGATTGTGGCCCCACTGGCCCGGCTTCGCACCGGTGCCCTGACCGGGGCGTCCGCGGAACCCGCCGCGGGCACCGCCGCCCTGACCCGGACGGCCGCCGCGACGGCTGTCGTTGACGGTCGGACGCGCCATGGGATGCGGACGCGGAATGTCTCCCGGCGTGGGCGTGCTCATGCCCTGACGACGGCTGAACGGATTGTTGCCCGGACGGGGTGCGCCGGCACCGGCATTGTGGTTGGCGCCATGCGGACGCGGGCCCGGCGTGGCGTTGCCGCCACGGGGACGCGGAATGCCAGGCACCGCATTGTTGCCGCCGCGCTCGCCGCGGTTCTCCCGGGGCTCGCCGCCCTGCTGGCGAGGGCCGGGACGACCACCCTGACCCTGATGGCGGCGGTTGTCGCGCTCGCCGCGGCCGTCACGGCCGTCGAAGGACTGATGCTGCGGCGCGGAAGGACGCGGACCGGGGCGTGCGCCCGGATTCATGGACGTACGGTTCTCACGGTTCTCGCGGAGCTCGCGAGCTTCGCGGCCCTCGCGGTTCGGACGCGGGGCGCCCGCCTGCTGTTCATGACGGCTCTGCTGATGGCCCTGCGCACCGGGACGTGCCGGATCGCCCGGACGGCCGGGAACGGGACGGGGCTGAGGCACGGCCGGACGGGGCTGCGCACCATGGGATTCGCCGCCCTGATGAGACGGCCGGGGCTGCTGCTGGCCGGCCGAAGCGGCGGGCTTCCTGCCGCCGTTGCCGTCTTTCTGGGCGTTCGGATTCGCCTGCGGGAACGCCGCCTTGAGTTTGCGGACCACCGGCGCCTCCACCGTGGAGGAAGCAGACTTGACGAACTCACCCATGTCCTTGAGCTTCTCAAGGACGGTCTTGCTGTCCACGCCAAGCGCCTTGGCTAATTCATATACGCGTGCTTTGGGCACTCATTTCTCCTATCCATCAGCCACGCGTAGGATTCGGCGCGGCTATCGTCCGATGACGGTGATTCGTTCCTCACTCATCGTGCGACCATGATCGTGGTTTACCTCATCTCTGTGCCGAGTCAGGGCATAGTGCACCCTTTTCGGATACCAGATTATGAGCATACTCGAGTGGCTGGATGATCAGCGCACGCCGTGTTGGGCATGACGGAACCGTCGTCCGGCGTCATACACCCATGTGCGGCACCGGGCGACGGACTTGCGGCTCACGCGGCGGTTCTACCGCCGTGTCCGTTTGCTACCGGCCCTGAATGAACGGACCGGACCGATTCACGCCTCCGGAGCGGTAGGATTCTGCGCCTGCGAACCCTGCGCTTCCTTGGCGGCCTTGGCCTTCACCTTCGCGGCGTGCGCCTCGGCGGATTCGATGCCGATCTTCCAGCCGGTGAGCTTGGCGGCCAGACGCGCGTTCTGGCCTTCCTTGCCGATGGCCAGCGAGAGCTGGTCGTCGTGGATGAAGGCGATGGCGGTCTTGTTCTTCTCGCTGATCACCTGCACGCCGGTCGCCACGGCCGGGGACAGGGCTGCGGCCACGAACTTGGCCGGATCGTTGGACCAGTCGACGATATCGATCTTCTCCGGGCCGAGATTCTCCATGACCGCGCGCACGCGGGCGCCACCGGGGCCGATGAGCGCACCCTTGGGGTTGACGCCCTCGGTGTTGGCGCGCACCGCGATCTTGGTACGGGCGCCGGCCTCGCGGGCGATCGCCATGATCGACACGGCACCGGACACCAGCTCCGGCACCTCGCGCTCGAACAGGCGGCGCACCAGCTCCGGGTGGGAACGGGACACGACGATCTCCGGCCCCTTGACGCCGCGGGCCACGTTCACCACGTACACGCGCAGACGCTCGCCGTGGCGGTAGCGCTCGCCCGGCACCTGCTCGCGGCGGGGAAGCAGCGCCTCCACGTCCCCGATGGCGATGTGCACGTTGGACGGATCCTTGACGTCCTGCTGCACGATGCCGGTGACGAGCTTGCCCTTCTGGCCGGAGAACGCACCGAAGACCTTCTCGTCCTCCACCTTGCGAAACAGCAGGGTGAAGACCTGACGAGCGGTGGCGGCAGCCAGACGCCCGAAGTCCTTGGGGGTGTCGTCGTACTCCTCGCCCAGCTTCGGGGCCGGATGCGGATCCTCCTCGGTGGGCTCCACCGGCTCCTCGTCACGCGCCCACACCGTGAACGTGCCCGCGCGCTCATCCAGCTCCACGCGAGCGTGCTTGGCCGGGTGCGGCGTCTTCATGTACGCCATGAGCAGTGCCTCGGAGAGCGCCGCATCCAAAGTCTCCCTATCGATCCCCTGCTCCACGGCCAACTGGTGCATGCTTGCCAGGTCTAGTTCCATTCCGAAGACCTCCTTATGAAGTTATCGCCGCCTGCCGGTCCCTGCGGTCTGTAATGGCTATTAGTCTAACGATTCATGGAGACACGCAAGATTCGGGGATGGGTCAGGCTTGCCGCGTGGCGCCGATTCGTGACGCTGGGTGCCGCGGTCGGCTTGCTCGCCGGAACGGCCGCATGCACCCCCTCGAGTGCACTGCCCCGCGTGGCAGGCGGGCTGGAGGCATCCACGACGGTGGGGCCTTGCGAGCGTTCGCTGGCGGACGCCGAGGACACCGGCGGCGGATCGTACTACGGAGCAAACCCCCGATACGTGCGTTACCGCTTGGCCGCGCGGGCCGCTGCGGCATGGAGGGATGTGGCGGTGATGTGCCCCGGACGTTTCGCGCAAGGCGTACTGGCGAGCGGGCAGATGGCCCATCGGGCTGCGACGCTTGCCGGAACGCTGGGCATGGCCTACGGCGCCGGACGCACCAGCGTGGACGAGCACACCGAACTGCATCTTGCCGAATCGCAGGCCGCAGGCATGGCACTGGCGCAGGACCGCGCCGGATTCGCCATGGAGATCCTGTCCGCCAAGCAGCGGTCCGACGCCGCCCTGCTGGCCCTGAGCGACCGTCACAAGGCGCTCGGCTCCGGATTCGCCGCGCATGCCGCAGACCGTGACGAGCGGCAGAAGGTGTATTCCGTGCAGCGCCTGCTGGCCGACCCGGTCAGTGCCATGGACGATGCGAACGGTCTGCGCGCCTCCACCGCGGGCATTGTGGAGATGGACGCGGTCCGCGAGCAGTTGCAGGCATTGGCATTCCCGAGCGGGAACGGTACGGACGCGGATGAGGCCCACGGATTCCCCGCCATTATCATTGCCGACGAGGCCACCGCCGTCACGCTCGCCGCCCTGCTGAGCGAGGAAACCGCGCAGGCCTTCGCGCTGGGCTACCCCACCTATGATGCCGCGGTGTTCGCCGCATCGGGAACCGCCACCGCTGTACAGGCTGACTGAGTCTGTACAGGCCGACTGAGTCTGCGCAGCGACTCACCGACAGGGCGGACCGAGTTGCCAAATCCCGACTCTGTGGCATAATAGACAAGTTGCTTGAATGAGCAGCGATGGATAAGTGTCCGAGCGGTCTAAGGAGCACGCCTCGAAAGCGTGTGAGGGCAACCCCCTCCGCGAGTTCGAATCTCGCCTTATCCGCGTTTTAGGGTTCCGGTCGTCATGGCCGGAGCCCTTTTTGCTTATACCCAGCCGGTACAATCCCCCGAAAACGCAAACTGAGCGAATTCCTTGCGCCGAAGGCTTCAATTGCCTTCCGGCGCAAGGAATTCGCTCAGCTTGATGTTTGTATGCGAAGTGGAGTGGATGCGGCCGTGCGGCCGCGAACGGTCAGATTTCGATGCCGTACTCCACGTAGGCGTAGTTGTCGTACACGTCATCGAAACGACGGTCGGCGTCGTGATCGACAACCGAATGGTGAGCGCTGGACTCCTGCATGATGGCTCCTTTCGCCAGCCTTGCACTGTTACCTCAGGCTTAGCCGATCAGGATGTCCGCCATATATGCGCCGGGAAAACGGCAGATGAATTCGCGGGGAACGTCCTGCGACATGCCTCGTAAAGCGCACTGCAATACTACGAAAACGGGAGGGCACGAACCACACGCAGTGATTCGTGCCCTCCCGAAGGTCGGACGTCAGCCCGCTAGCTCAGACCTCAGTCCTCAAAGGGATCGAAATCCCGACGCACGCGGCGGCGCGGACGCTCGGAACGTTCCTCGCGCTCCTCGCGGTACTCGTCGTAGTGATCGTCGGTAGCGTAGCGCGGGTTGCGGCCGCCACGGCCACCGCGGGAGCCACGGTCGCGGCGATCGTCGCGATCGTAATCGCGGTCGTCACGGTCGGAACGACGGCGACGCGGACGATCATCATAGTCACGGTCGTCACGGTCGGAACGATCGGCGCGATCGGAACGACGGGCCGGGCGACGGTCATCGCGATCGTAGTCGCGGTCATCGTCGTAATCGTCGGCACGACGGCGACGCGGACGATCATCATAATCGCGATCATCACGGTCGTCACGATCAGCGCGGCGACGCGGACGGTCGTCGCGGTCGAAACGACGGTCATCGCGATCGCCGTGATCGGAACGGCGACGCGGGCCACGGTCGTCGCGGTCGGAACGACGGTCGTCGCGACCGCCGCGGTCACGGCCGCCACGGGCCGGAGCGGCGGATTCCTGATCCTCGAAGCCCGGGATGGCCAGGGAGATCTTGCCGCGATCGTCCACGCCCTGCACGACCACCTCGACGGTGTCGCCCTCCTTGAGCACGTCCTCCACGGCGTCGATGCGCTCGCCGTTGGCGAGGTTGCGGATCTGGGAGATGTGCAGCAGGCCGTCGGTGCCCGGAGTGAGGTTCACGAACGCGCCGAACGACGTGGTCTTGACGACCTTGCCGTTGTAAGTCTCGCCGGCCTGCGGCACGTGCGGGTTGGCGATGGAGTCGATGATCGCCTTGGCCTTCTCGGCCGCCTCGCCGCCTTCGGAGGAGATGTAGACGGTGCCGTCGTCCTCGATCGCGATCTCGGCGCCGGTGTCCTCCTGGATCTGGTTGATCATCTTGCCCTTGGGGCCGATGACCTCGCCGATCTTCTCGACCGGAACGGTGGTGGTGATGATGCGCGGCGCGTACTCGCTCATTTCGGCCGGGCCGTCGATGCACTCGTTGATGACCTCGAGGATCGTGGCGCGGGCGTCCTTGGCCTGCTGCAGGGCGGCGGCCAGAATGTCGGCGGGGATGCCGTCGAGCTTGGTGTCGAGCTGCAGGGCGGTGATGAACTCGGAGGTGCCGGCCACCTTGAAGTCCATGTCACCGAACGCGTCCTCGGCGCCCAGGATGTCGGTGAGGGTCTTGTAGACGTGCTGGCCGTCCACGTCGCCGGACACGAGGCCCATGGCGATGCCCGCGACCGGGGCCTTGAGCGGCACGCCGGCGGCGAGCAGGCTCAGCGTGGAGGCGCACACGGAACCCATGGAGGTGGAGCCGTTGGAGCCGATGGCCTCGGAGACCTGACGGATGGCGTACGGGAACTCCTCGCGGCTGGGCAGCACCGGCACGAGGGCCTTCTCGGCGAGGGCGCCGTGGCCGATCTCGCGGCGCTTCGGGGAGCCGACGCGGCCGGTCTCGCCGGTGGAGTACGGCGGCATCTCGTAGTTGTGCATGTAGCGCTTGGACTGCGGGCCGGACAGCGCGTCGATCTGCTGCTCCATCTTGAGCATGTTCAGCGTGGTGACGCCCAGCACCTGGGTTTCGCCGCGCTGGAACAGGGCGGAGCCGTGGACGCGCGGCACGATGTCCACTTCGGCGGACAGGGTGCGGATGTCCTTGAGGCCACGGCCGTCAATGCGGTAATCCTCGGTGAGGATGCGGCGGCGCACGATCTGACGCTGCAGCTCCTTGAACGCGTTGCCGAGTTCCTTCTCCTTCTCGGCGTCGTCCATGTCGGTGAACTCGTCGGCAAGGACCTCGCGCACGTGCTCCTTGATCTCGTGGATGCGGTCCTGACGCGGCAGCTTCTCCGCGATGGACAGCGCCTCGTTGAGGTCCTCGTGGGCGATCTCGTCGATGCGGGCGTACAGCTCGTCCGTGTACTCCGGGAAGAGCTGGAATTCCTTGGTTTCCTTGGCGGCCTTGGCCTTGAGCTCGTCCTGGGCCTCGCAGATGACCTTGATGAACGGCTTGGCGGCCTCGAGGCCCTGGGCCACGACGGCCTCGTCCGGCTTGGTCTGGCCCTCGTCGTAGATGAGGTGCCAGGCGTTCTTGCCGGCGCCCGCCTCGATCATGGCGATGGCGACGTCGCCGCCCTCGATCACACGGCCGGCGACCACGATCTCGAACACGGCGCGCTCGCGCTCGCTCCAGCGCGGGAAGGCGACCCACTGGCCGTCGATGAGCGCCAGACGCACGCCGGAGACCGGGCCTTCGAACGGCAGGCCGGAGATCATGGTGGATGCGGACGCGGCGTTCAGGGCGATCACGTCGTACGCGTCGTCCGGGTTGACGGCGAGGATGGTCTCCACGACCTGCACCTCGTTACGCAGCGTGTGCGGGAACAGCGGGCGCAGCGGGCGGTCGATGATGCGGCAGGCCAGAATGGCCTCGGAGCTCGGGCGGCCCTCACGGCGGAAGAAGGAGCCGGGGATCTTGCCCGCGGCGTACATCTTCTCCTCCACGTCCACGGTCAGCGGGAAGAAGTCGTAGTTCTCCTTCGGGCTGCTGCCGGCGGTGGTGGTGGACAGCACCATCGAATCGTCGTCGAGATAGGCGGCCACGGCGCCGTCGGCCTGCTGGGCCAGACGGCCGGTCTCGAAGCGCAGCGTGCGCCTGCCGAACGATCCATTGTCGATTACGGCCTCAACGGCCTTGATTTCGGGACCCTCCATCGGGGTTCCTCCTTTGTTTGATTATCAATACCTACTATCGGTGTCCTCTAGTGCGGACGTGCTTCACATTCCCGTGCGACCCCTTGGCCGCGTCCCTCGTGTCAACCCTTCCGGCGGACCCCTCTATTCACAACCGCACCTTGCGGCCATACTCCCGGTCCATCTTCCTGTTGCCGTTGGACGGCGATATGCAAAACGCCCGAGCGCCATTCTAGACGCCCGGGCGGAAGTTCTACTATCGACGCAGACCCAGCTTCTCGATCAGCGCACGGTAGCGGTTGATGTCGTTCTTCTTGAGGTAGTCGAGGAGACGACGACGGCTACCGATCATCAGCTGCATGCCGCGGCGGGAGTGATGATCGTGAGAGTGCTGCTTGAGGTGCTCGGTCAGGTCGGAAATGCGCTTGGACAGCAGCGCCACCTGGACCTCCGGGGAGCCCGTGTCACCCTCATGGGTCGCGTACTTCGTAATGATCTCCTGCTTCTCAGCGTTGGAAAGTGCCACAGTTCCTCCTTGTTCAGTCCATGGCTGCGCGGTGCACCCGACACCTTGCCGGGGCGCTCTCTATCCGCGGGCGAAACACGCCAAGGAGATACTATACGGGTCCGGCCGGACGTGCGACGCGCCGAGGCTCACACCGTGGTGAGCAGCCCGCCGAAGAGCACGACCGCGAGCGCGACCATCTCCAGTGCGAAGAACAGGGTGAATGCGGCCCAGCTGCGCGTGAGCACGTTGAGAGGCGAATCCTTGCGGATGAGCACCAGAATGGCCACGAACAGCACGGCGAACGCCGCCACGCCGGCCGCCGCCGCGATGATGCCCAGATTGCCCGCGTTGGCCAGCTGCGCGTTGCGGCCGTACACCACATAGGTGACATACCAAAAATTGGAGCGCAGCAGGCACAGGCCGGCCATGAACTGCTCGGCCGCGAGCGCGATCACGAACACGAAGCGCCACACCCACCGCCTGCTCTGCACCACCGCCATGCCGAGCCCCGTGAACGCGAACAGGGTGACCGCCCAGGATGCCAGCGCTATGCCACGCGGCTCGAACATGGCCAGATGCGCCATGACCCAGCCGGTGTTATTGATGGCGAGGCTGCGGCCCACGCCGTACGGCACCACGATGGCGGCGAGCACCAGCGCAAAGAAGCCGATCCATGCGAGCGGACGGAAGCGTCGGCGTTCCACGTCGGCCAGGGACAGGTCGGACTGCGGCTGGCGCGCGGCGGATTCGAACAGTTCGTCGGAGCGTTCCTCGGCGGGGGTGACAGGGCTTCGCCCAATCCCGTGCCGCGTCGCGTCTTCGCCCATTGTCCCCCCTCGCCAGTCATCCTGCATTGCCGTGTTTGCCGTACTGCGTGGCGATTCTACAATTCTTTGCCGGCGAATGCCAATCGCGCTTCAGTCGGCTGGCTGGCGCGGCGGCTCGTCCGGCTGCGGCGGCTCCGACTCGCGCTTTGCGTTGATGATGGCATGCAGCATGTCCACTTCGCGTTCCAGTTCGGCGATGCGGCGCACCTGTTGGGCGATCAGCACGTCGCGCAGGTCGCCGTCTGAGCCATCGGCTACGGGAAATACGATCGCACGGCGGCCGGGCTCCAGATCGAAGCCATCTGGGTCACTGGCGTGCAGGCTGCGGATTGGTCTTCGAATACCCCCCCCCCTGATTTCTTGCTGAGGGGGGCGGATTATGCGTTCGTTGCCATTTCCCCGTCGCGAGGCCTCCTCGCGCCATCGGGCGAAGCACCGTTCGATGCGCTTGCTGCCCACCAGCGACGGGTCAAGCCCGGCCTCGCGGAACAGCTTGACCGGCGACGCGCCTTCCGCATAACGACGCATGCAGTGTTCCTTGAACGCGTTGGAGTACGTGATGCGCTTGGCGGTCGCCTCCACCACTGCAGGCAGGGATTTGAGGTATGCGATCTCCTCCGGACTGAACATTCCGCCTTTGCTGGCCATGGTCATCCCTCCATTCAGCCGCTTCTGTGCGCTAGGGGAAGATGGTAGTCATTCAGGGGGTTACGCGGACACCCCCTATTAGGGTGTCTTTCCCCGAGGCGGGCCGGGCGGATTCGGCATTGGGGAAGGCACCAACAACATTACGGGCTGAACGTCGCGTTTCTGGCGATTCTAAGCGCCAAATGATCGCTGCAGCGATAGATTCGCACTTAGAATCCCGGATTTCGCGACGTTCAGCCCGTAATTTGAAGGGGCGAGCCCCACTCGGCCTGGCAATTCACGACGCGTGCGCATCGACGAGGAAGCTCCGAGCCATCACTGCTTCACCTCCATGCCGTAATTTGCTTCACCAAGCAGATCACGGAACAGCGTGTCCGCCGTAATGTAATTCTGCAAACGTCCGAACCACTTGATCGCATCGTTGACGTCCTTATTGGATCGGCCGCTCGCATTGATGCCATGTTTCAGCAGGAACAGCTGCTTTTCCCATTGCAGAAACCCTCTATCGACATCGTCAAGGTGCAAATCGCCGGAAAAGGAGCGTTCCATTGTTGACGACTCGGCGTCGAGCTGCATCGCAAGCTGCATGCGCGGCCCCGATGATCGCTTCGCGTCGTCCGTGACGCATACGCGCTCGAATTCGTACGACATATTACTGATGGAATCGGCCGCAAGGCAAACATGCTCCGTCGCGGAAGGCAAGGCGCGGCAACGCAACGGGGGATAAATGCCCGAAGGCGAAAACATTTCCGCAGCCCGCAGCCACCGCAGCACCGCCTCGGTTGGAATCCTGAACACGCACGCCTGCACGTCGCCAATCCCGTCGTCCCGCTCTGCACCCGCCACCGATTTGTCCGGAAGCCAGAGCAATCCGTGCTGCGCATGCGGACGCAGGTAAAACGACGGCACGGCCTCGCGCATATCGATCACATATCCGCCGCTGTACCGCGACAGACCTTTGCGCCTCATCCCGGTATCCTCGTCCGTCAGGGACGGCAGTGGAGCACCCGGCGAAATCGCATAGAGATATACGTAATTCGCATACTGAGGATAATCATCGACGTCGGGAATGTACACGGGGATATTTTGGAACACCGGGGAGAGGCAGGACCTTCTCCGGGCGTCCTCATATGCCCCTAACACATGGACATTGGTGGGGTCCGCCACGTCCGCATCCGAAACTGCGATCTTCGACCCGTACCGGACAAGCCCGAAAAACAGCGCATACGGCAATGATTCGGTTAGATCAAGCCATCTCGTTTCCATGCCATAGTGCTGAAGCAATGGTTCGACGGTATACAGCGGCACATCCCAACAGGCAAGATTGTCATTCCCCACCATCGTGTCGTCCTGCAGTAGAACACGCTCCTTGCGGTTCCCCACATTCAGCGACGCCGGCCATTCACCCGCCAATGAGATGATCTTATATATGCGCTCCCTTGCGGCATCGTCCACCGCCGCGGCATCCTTCTCGTCGATCGGCGTTTTTTCCCATACCGAGCTGCGAAGTAACGACGGAAGGGGGAAGATGCGCCCTTGATTCTCGTATATCTTGCTCTGCCCTCGGAAGTAAACCTTGCCGTCGGTAATGAACTTCAAATACCCGATTGCCTGAACGAGCGCATTGATGTCGGAGACATCAAAGACGTGCAGCGGATAATCCTTCCACCGTCGGTCAACGCGAATCTCGCTTTCGCGCGTGGCGCATATTTTGCTGGCATCCCACTTCGCAACCATGCCGTCCCCCTATTTCCTCATTGCGTTGCCGTCGCACATGGCAGGCAACGCGACGAGCTTCGAACCTGTTCTTGAGCATACCCGCGACCGCCACATTGAGCCAATGAATGTCCCACGATGAAGAATGGGCCCGGGGAAGGATCGCGGATCCATTCCCGGGCCCATTACCCATTACAGGAATCGGTGTTCAGCAATCACGCACGAAGCGCGGCGCTGGCCTTGCGGGACTTGCCGTACACCGTGGCGGCGGCACCGGCGAGCAGCGCGGCGATCACCGTGAACATCGCAATGCCCGCGGCACCGGTCTGCGGCAATTGCGTGAGATTTTTGGCATTCTTGACGACGCCCTTGTTGGTATCGACAAGGTTCCACAACCCGTCCTTGGAGAATGCCACCTTCCAAGTGCCGTCGGGACTGCCTTCGGCAGTCTCTTCTCCGGGCTTCGGAGCCGGAGCGGAGATGGTAACCTCGAACTTCGGAAGAACAACCACGTTCTGCATGTACCCCGCCGGGGCCTTGATTTCCTTGACTTCGTACGTGCCGGCATCAAGACCGCCAACCCACAGTTTTCCATTCTGGCCAGCGACCATTTGCGTGGTCAACTCATCGAACACAGTCTCGTTATCTACAGTGGCATTCTGATCCTGAGCCACAAAGTACTGGCCAACGGCGTTCGGATTGCCGGAATTATCCTTGACGAACTTGATCGGCTCCTTGCCGCCTTTCACGAACACTTGGAACACGGCACCGTTAAGGAACTCCTGCTCGGAAACATCGGTCTTGGTGAAATCGAACTGATAGGTGTACACCTTCGGCGTATCCGGCGTGGATTCGCCAGTACCGTTGGTACCGGGGTTGTTGGAATACTCCAGCTTCGCGCTGTTCGCATTACCAGCGTTGCCCACAACCGCATTCTGGTTCAGCACTGCGGAGTAGGTCACCACGATGTCAGTGTCGTAAGCGAGCGACTTGATGCTTGCGGAAAGATCCACGACGAGACCGGTCGTACCATCCTCATTCGAGCTCACGGTCACGGTATAGTCGGCTCCTTCAACCAGATCCTCAGGCGCTTCGCCGTCAGCCTTGGTCGCGGTCACCACGATGCCGGTGTAATCGATGTCTTTGTCGCTTGCCTTATCCCGCAGAGTCAGCCCCTTGGAGAGGGTATCGGAAATCTTGTAGGTGTAAGTGCTGTAGCCAGCGGTCGCAGGGACCTTACCGGAGATCTGGTAATCGACCTTGTCACCGATCTTGGCGTCGGTAGATTCGGCCCAGTTCTTACCATCCGAGCTCGTCTTCTTATCGATCGTGGGCAGCTGGTTCTTGACCTCGACCTCGCCGAGAGTCTGCATTTCAAGGTCCCGGCCCTCGATTTTCGTGCCGACCAGCATCGGGATGGAAGCGGAATACTTGCCCGCAGCGTTGATCACATCACCGGTTGTCTGATCCACGATCAGGTACAGGCCCTGACGCGGCAGATCCGTGAACGTAGCCACACCGTTCTCACCGGTAGTCTTCCAGCCACGTTGCTTAAGCTCCGTAGATGCCAAGCTCGCAACCTGCGTCACAAATTGGCGAAGCGCACCCTCATACGGGGCCTTGGCGGACGTAATGTCCAGATTGCCATGGTTGTCACGCGCGACATAGCCGAGATAGTGCGCAGCAACATAACCAATCGGGTTGTTCTTATATTCACTGGTTTCGTAGCCGTTCTGCACTCCGGGCTCGTTGGCGTCCTCGTCAACATTCTTCAGGATTTTGCCAAGATCATTGTAAAGCGGACCGTTGGTATTGACGAAAGCGCCGTCACGAGTCGCCACCGAAACGCTCGCGACTTTGCCGTTGCGGCCTTCCACCCACTGATCGTAGTAGCCCAATGCGATGGCACTAAACTCGTGGCCATTGACCGAGGCTTCGGTACCCTTGATGGTCAACGAGTAGTTCTCCGTCTGGTTGACGTCGTGGACTTCACCTTCCTTCGCATTGGCGGTGGTGGCGCCGAGGGCGAGGCCGCCGAGCAGGGTCGCCGCTGCGGCGACGCCCGCGAAAAGTTTCCTCATGTTCATGAGAAATCCTCTCTTCCTTCTTTGGTTGTTGTTTGCTGTTTTCCTGCAATCGCGGAGGCCGAGGTCCTTTCCGGGGCCTCCGCGATCCGCAAATCCTGTGTGGCTGTCGCCATCCGCTAGAGGATCAGCCCCCTGCGGCGACGCCATTCGTGCATTGCGGCCATTGCCAGACCGGCCATCGCGGCGAATATGCCGCCGCCGACCAGCCAGTCGCGCGCCGACGCCGGCCCGCCCGTCAACGGCAGTGCGGACACCGCAATGAACGAGTTCACGAAGGTGGGCTTATCGGTGTCGTTCTCATAGGAAACCGTGGCGGCAAGCTTGCCGGAATCGTTGTCCTTGGTCACGCTCACGGTGATCTTGTAGCCCTGCCCGTTGTTGCCGTCGTTGAGCTTCGTCACGTCGTAGGACCAGCCGGGAACCCGATCAGCGTCGGCGGTGTTCTCCATGACCGTGAACTCGTATGTTCCGGCCGTGGTGAACACCAGATCCGCGAAGTTCACGTCCTGCGTCTTGTCCTTCTTGATCTCTCCCGAGGTGGAAGCAACAAGACCGTCACTCGGGAACGCCGTAGCCTTGCCGTTGGCATCCACGTAGAACACCGGGCCTGATTGGGACGTGTCATCGCCCACGCGCTTGAGCGTGAAGCCGAAGTTCTTGCCGTCCGGAGCGGTCCAGTCGGCACCCTTCACCTGCTTGATGACGCCGACCGTGGCCTTGACGCCGTAGCTGTTCACGAAGTGCGCGTGACGCTCCGCGTCCTTGGCCGTCACACCGGTGGCCACGCCCTTATTGATCTGCGTAGCGTTGTTGTCTTTGGCCTCCACGCGCAGCTGATAGAACTGCGCAGGAATCGTGGTTTCCGTCAACGTGTAGTCGGTGGTCTCCGGCAGATCGGCGAACACGGCGATCTGACCGTTCTTCAATGAGAGCATGCCGGAGCCGGTACCGTCAATCGTCATGGTCTGCGCATTACCGCAGTTACGATAGCCGCCAGACGCCGTCTCATCGATCGTGCACACCCGATATTCGTAGCTCGACGCCAACGCCGGCAAATTCGCCCTGGCCGTGAGCTGGACCGTGAATCCAAACGCGGCATCCGGCGCCGGATTGTCGCCCTCGCCTTCAACTGCGTTGGAAATCTTCAGCGTGGAAACGGCGACATCCGTAAACTGCGCCATGACGGAGCCGGTGACGATGTTGCTCAGGCGGACGCCCGTCAGATCAGTGCGATCGGCATTCTCGTTGTAATCGTTATCTTCGGTATTGGCTGCATCCTGCGTGGAACTGATGATGCCAAAACCTCTGTCGAAGGCGAACATCGTGGTGCCGTCGGACTCGCGCGGGCTGTACCCGAATTGGAGGACCGGCTGCACGTCGCCCTCATCGTCGCCGACGTCGTATTTCAGGCGCATGACGTCCCTCGTGGCGGACGCATCGATGATGACTTCACCGGAACCCTTGACATCATTCGCTTTGCGACTCACACGGCTGGCGTAGGCGTCATCCGGAGAGGTCACGGTCGGTGCACCGGAATCGGCACTGAACCCGGTGATTGAACCGGGCGCGCTCTTGATCCAGGTCAGCGTGTTGTCGGTGTCATCGTTCGTGGCGAAGGACGACATCGGGCGCACGAGCCAGCCGGCGCCGCGCAACACCTTGAGACCGTCGTTGTCCGCGCCGGCGTCCACGAAGACGCCGTAGTCGTTGACGATGACCTTGGACTTCACGTTGCTCTTGAGATAGCCGTCCGGGGCTTTGGTCTCCACGAGGCAGTAGGTGCCGGATTCGAGGATCTTCTTCTCGGCGGACGGGAATGTGGCGGTGCCGTTGATCTTCAGCGACGCATCCTTGCCCGGGGTCTTCACCGTGCTTACCGTGTCGTACGGAGTACCGGACGGCTGGATGGTGGAGCAATCCACATTCGCACCGCTCTTGCTATCGCTCACGCGGTACAGGCTGAACTCGCCTCCTTCGAGCGAGTTGCCGTCCGTGTCTACCTTCTGCACGAACAGCTCGTTCTTCACGTTGGACACGTAGAAGTTCGCGGAGAACTGACGGACGAACGGGTCGTCTGCGTCGAAGTTCAGGCGGACGGTGTTGTTCGCGGTGATGCCATCCACGTCCGTGACGCCATCCGCATAGTAGTAGGCGATGGTGTATTCAGCCTCATCCTTCTGCCCATCCGGCAGCATGTAGTAATACTTCTCGATGTTGCCGGGCAGGTTCTCGACGGTGACCTCGTATCCGCCGCTCGTGGTGAGCGCGAACACGTTCGACGGATTGGCCTTGATGGTTTCCACCACACCTGCCATGCCGGACTGCTCTGCATACTTCCAGCCGTGGAGCTGATCGCCGTAGACGCCTTTCCATGCGTCCGTCTCACCAATCTGCTTCGTCTTGTCGCGCTTGAGCACCACGGCGAACATCAGACCCTGGGACGGATCGATCGTGTGGCCCTTCACGTCTTCAATGGTGGTGGAGGCCGTGGTGGTCACCTTGCTCAGGGCCAGCGAGCCGGTGCGCCACAGGCTGCCGGGATCGGACGGGTCCGTGACGGACAGGATCACGCCGCTCTTGGTGCCGGACGTGGAACTCTGGTCCTCCACGTAATGCAGGTGCATGCCGGCTGTTTCGCCGGCGGCCGTGGGCGTGGCCTTGCGGTAGCCGTCCGGAACCTTGGTTTCCTCAAGGATGAAGTAGCTGTATCTCTTCTCCGTCGTATAGTGCAGATCGTCGAAGCTGACGACCTTGCCCTCCTCATCCTTCAGCACCAGCGTGCCGTCGGTATCGGTGGTACCCGAGCCGACCTTGACCTTGCTGCTCTCGGAATAGCTTTCATCCGTGGTGTACAGCGTGAATTCCGCGCCGGCGACCGCCGCGTTGTTCTGATCGACCTTGTAGATCTCGCTCTCCGGGATCGTCACGAGGTTGAACTTCAGGCTCATGTTGGAATCGCTACCGCCGCGCTCGAGGTAGAAGAACTTGAGCGTGTGATAGGTGTTGTCCGCGAAGGTGTCGCCATTCCATTTCGTGGCACCCGACTTCTCTGCGGCTTCGTACAGGCCCTTCAGCGTATTGCTGCGCTCACCGTTGACTTTCACTTCGCCCGTATTGAAGTTAATGTCCAGAGTCGAAGCGACATGGATGCCACCCAGATCGCCCACCAATACATCGTCGATGTACACCCACACATCGTCGTCGCCGGAGAAGTGGTACTGCATGGCATTGCCCTTGCCAGTACCCTGCTGGATCGTGCCGCCTGCGGGCTGTACGAAGCGTGATGACATGGACAGGCCGAAGTGATGGTTCATCGCGCTGGAGACCGATGTGGTGTCGCTGGCAGTGAGCTTGTTGCCGCTCTCCTGCAGAACATCGGAGGCAGCGTTGAAGGGGAAGAATTGACCGTTCTGCGAGTCGCGCACCGCGCTCGTTGCCCTCACGCCCCACGTGTCGTACAGCGTCCACTTGTTCTTGCTGGTCGTGCTGGTATCGAGCGTGGCAAAGTTGGCCGACTCGAACGTGCCGCCACTCGCGGCATCGCTGTTGGCGTTGTAGTAGTAATAGCCGGAGTCATCCACCTGCAGCAGGCCCTGCGTATCCATGTACGCGGCCTTGCCATCGTGCCCCTCGCCGTTGAACAGATATGCCAGAGACTCATCCTGAGTAATGCCCAGCGCATTGCTTTGCCTGAGCTTCGGATAACCGTCCTGCAGCGTGTTGTGCACCATGCCCGTGCGGGGCGCAGTGGTTCCGGTCCATGTGTTGAATTTCGGAAGATTATCTTGCCTACTGTAGAACTTCAGCTGCTGGTCGTGGTTGATGCCGATATTGCTCCAATTGCTTGGATCGTTGATGTCCGACGCCTTTGGGCTGTCGAGCCAATAATCGAACGCGTTGATCGTGGTACCGTTCGGTGAGACGCCTGCCACGGTGTGGTCGGCAAGCGCAGCGGGGGTCACGCCGGCATCCGCATGCGAATCGGATGCCTGAGTACCGCCGGCTGTGGCGACCGGATCGGTCTTGGCCGCCATACTCGGTGCGGCATCCGCAGTGGCCATCTCGGTCACGCCACCATCCGCGGCGTAGGCGCTCGCACCCACGCCAGCACCGATCATGGACACGGCGACGATTCCCGCGACGATGCGACCGACGAACTTCCGCGTCGTCGGGCGCATGGCGGAAAGCAAATCTGCAATCCCTCGCATAGCGTTCAGCCCATCTTCTTTATATGCGGACGGTTCCGCAAAGCTTTCAGTAAAGAGAAAAGCTAGCCGGAATGCCTCTGCGATGAGAGCCCCCGAATGGTGGGGTTCAAGTACCCGAGGGGCGAGCAAATGCCCGAATGACAAGAAAGTGGGCCACACGATCTGCGTGATGATTTCCAGCGATTCCGTCCACAACAGGGGACATGGAAAGAGTGTTGCGAACGGGTGCCGAGCGCAACGAATCACCTTGATAAGCCAAACCGTTGCACAGATGTTGCAACAGGCACCAACCACATAGCTCAAAAGCCGCAAAAATCGTTGGAATTCCAACGCCCACGAGTGGAGCGGACGACGGGAATCGAACCCGCGTAATCAGTTTGGAAGACTGAGGCTCTACCATTGAGCTACGTCCGCATGGAAGCCGCGAAAACTTCCGACGTCCGATTATGACATACATCCCGGGACTTTGCAACACGGTGGCGGTCAACGCCGTAAGTCCCAACAAAACCGGATGCCCCTCCAAGCAACATGCCATACCGCTGCCAAGCGCACGCCGGTAACCGCGCTAGAATGCCATCCGTTCGCCCATCGGGCGGAAACAGGCAGGAAGGAGCAGCACGCATGACGCAATCCGTCACGCAGACCGATCAGACCACACAGGCCGCCCACACTACGCCGGCAACGCAGCCGGAGCGGACCGCCACGTTTGACTTCACCTCGGTGATCGACCGGCACGGCAAGGACGCCATCGCCATCGACGCAGTGGGCTCCGCCGACCCCGATCTGGCCGGATTTGCGCCACGCGCGCCCAAGCCCGGATTCGACGTGATCCCCATGTGGGTGGCGGACATGAACTTCCCCACGGCCCCGTCCATCCAGCAGGCCATCATCGAACGCGTCCAGCACCCGATGTTCGGCTACTTCCGCCCGAGCGCCGAATACTACGGCGAGATCATCGCCTGGCATCGCGACCGCAACGGCGTAACCGGACTCGCCCCGGAGCACATCGGCTACGAGAACGGCGTGCTCGGAGGCGTGGTCAGCGCGCTCAAGGCGTTCGCCGAGCCGGGCGACGCGGTACTCCTCCACTCCCCCACGTACAACGGGTTCACCAACACCATCGAATCGAACGGCTTCCGCATCGAGCACAGCCCCCTGAAGCGCGACTCAGACGGCGTGTGGCGCATGGATTTCGAGGACATGGATCGCAGGCTCAAGGCGAACCGCATCCACGTGGCCGTGTTCTGCAGTCCGCACAACCCCACCGGGCGCGTGTGGGAGCGGTGGGAGATCGAACGCGCGATGGACGTGTACCGCGCCAACGACTGCGTGGTCATCTCCGACGAGATCTGGTCCGACCTCATCCTTGCCGGCAACCGGCACATCCCCACCCAGTCGGTGAACGACGACGCGCGCAACCGCACGATCGCGTTCTACGCGCCGAGCAAGACGTTCTCGCTGGCCGGACTCGTGGGCAGCTACCACATCGCATACAACTCCTACCTGCGCGACCGGCTGACCGCTGTGAGCGACAAGACCATCTACAACGCCATGAACGTGCTGTCCATGCACGCGCTGATCGGCGCATACCGGCCCGAGGGGCGCGCGTGGCTCGACCAGCTGCTCGGCGTGCTCACCGGCAACGCCGAACTGGCGGTCGGGTTCATCCGCTCGCACTTCCCCGGCGTGGACGTGGCCATGCCGCAGGGCACGTACATGCTGTTCCTCGACTGCACCGAATGGTGCGAGCGCCACGGCGTGGGAATCGGCGAGCTCATCGAGCGCGGCTGGAACGTGGGCGTGGCGTGGGAGGACGGGCGGCTGTTCCAGCACCCGTGCGCGATTCGTATGAACCTCGCGCTACCGCGATCGCGCGTCGAGGAGGCGCTGGAACGCATGGAGCGCTACGTGTTTACGGACACCCGCGAATCCGCGGCCTGAGCAAGCCTTCTGGGCCGTGCCGGAGTGCCGTGGCCGCGCCAAGGCCGCCACGGCATTCAGACGTCCCGGCGCTCCAGCATGACCACAGCGGAGGCGATATGACCGTCATGGCTGAGCGAGATGTGCCAGACCGGAGTCATGCCGGTGGCAGGCATGGAATCGGCATCGGCACGGCCGGAGGCATGGGCGGGAGCGGGGGCCTGGGCCTTCTCTGCCGGCCCGCGAAATGAGTCCCGAAGCGCCCGCTCCACGTCCGCACGGAGCGCCACGTGCGGGACGCCGCGGGAGTCGTCGAGGATTTCGATGCCGGACCACGGCAAGTCGTCCAGCGTATAGGGCGCGGGTCTGCCGACTGCGGACAGCGCCTCGCACCAGGCCTTGACCGCAGCCTCCTTGCCGGCCCATTTGGCGGCCAAGTGCACGGCTTCACCGTCACGCTTGGACTGTCCGCGCATGCCGGCCTGACGCAGCTCGCGCGAGGAGAACAGGCTGCGCATGGCCGAGCCCGGTTCGGCGAGCTGAGCCGCGAATGCGGGCACGTCCACCACGTCGTGCCCCAGACCGAGGATCATGGCGGCTCCTTTCTTCAGCGTGCGGCAGGTTCCGGTCCGCGCGGTCACCTATCTGCATAGTGTAAGGGCTGCATAGCGTAGGGTGCACGGACACCCGTCAAGTTGACCGTCAAAGCGAAGTCAAATTTTGACTTTTCCCGATTAACGGGCAAAATCGTTGCAACAAAGCGCGACACTCCATGATGACGCCACATTGAAGTCAAACGTTTGACGTCTTAACTTGGTAAACACAAACCACGAGGGGCACACTCCAACGGCATCAACGACGAGACACAGGGAGGAACGGACATGGTCACCATGAAGCACATCGCCAGACGCGCCGGCGTCTCCATCTCCACCGTCTCCCTAGTGCTCAACGGCCGCGATGCCGGCCGGGTCAGCCCCGTCGTGGCCGAGAGGGTCCGCGACATCGCGTCCGCCCTCGGCTACCACGCCAACCGCCTTGCCAGCGGCCTGCGCACCAGCCGCAGCCGCCTCATCGGCCTGCTCAGCGACGAAGTGGCCACCACCCCGTTCGCCGGCGGACTGATCGAGGGCGCGCAGGACGCCGCACGGGCGCTGGGCTACCTGCTGATCACCGTGAGCGTCGAGGGCAACGCCAAAAGCGCTGACCACGACATCCTCAGCCTGCGCCAGTACGGGGCCGACGGCTTCGTCTACGCGCGCATGTTCAACCAGCGCACGGCCCTGCCGGCGTCGCTGGACGGCTGCAAGGTCGTGGTCGCCAACGCCACGCCCGACCCGGACGGCGCCCCCAGCATCATCCCCGACGAGCACAGCATCGGTTTCAAGGCCACGAGCCACCTGATCGACGCGGGATGCCGGCGCATCGCCTACGTGGGCACCGTCCACAACATGCTCGCGCAGCCGGGCCGCCTGTCCGGCTACATGGACGCCCTCGCGGCCAGCGGCATCGCACTGGATCCGGAGCTCATGATCAACGTCGAATCCGGCACCGACGCCGCGGCGCGCATGCCCGCGTTCTTCGACCGACACCCGGACGTCGACGGATTCTTCTGCTTCAACGACACCCGCGCGTGGAGCATCTACACGGAGGCCATCCGCCGCGGTCTGGTCATCGGCAAGGACATCGCCGTGGTCGGCGTGGACAACCACCAGGTGATCGCCGAGGCGCTGGACCCGCCGCTGTCCACCGTGGAGCTGCCCCACTACGAGATGGGCTACTGGGCGGTCGGCAAGCTCGTCTCGCTGATCGAGGGCGAGGTCGTCGACCCGTTCCCGCGGGCCGGGTATCCGATCGGGCGCGCGCCGCTGCCGCCGCTGGACAGGCACGCCGTCAGGATGGACTGCCAGCTGCGCATCAAGCAGTCCTGGATGAGACCGGGAGGCAAACCGGGCGTCACGCCGCAGGACCGCCCGGCGGAAAGGCCCTAGGCAGCCGAAGCCGACCGTCCGAAACCGAACACCGCGCTTAACCATCGAACTTATTCCACCGCACGGGAGAGAATCGGTCGAACCTCGCATCGAACCGGTTCGATACCCATGCGGCGCCATTCAAGGAAGAACAGAATCAGGGAGGAGCACCATCATGCCTCACACCATCAGGCGAACGGCCGTCAAGGTCCTCGCCGCAGCCCTCGCCGTCACGGGCATCGCCGCGATGTCCGGATGCGGGGAGGCGCAGCGGGCCGCCGCCAAGGCCAACGCCAACGAGATCACCATCTGGACCCACACCGCAGGCAGCGAAGCCGAACTCGCCGGCGTGCAGCAGATCATCGACGACTACAACGCCAGCCCGGACCGGAAGGCCACGGTGAAGATCCAGTCGTTCCCGCAGAGCTCGTACAACGACTCCGTCATCTCGGCGTCGTCCGCGAACAACCTGCCCTGCCTAGTGGACGTGGACCAGCCGAACGCCCCGTACTGGGCGTGGGCCAACATCCTCGCCCCGCTCACCGACCAGGCGCTGCTCAAGCGGTCCGACGACCTCATGCAGTCCGCCAAGGGCACCTGGAACGGCGACCTGTACACCGTGGGCTACTTCGACGCCACGATCGCCCTGTTCGCCCGCAAGGCCGTGCTGAACCGGCTCGGCATCCGCATCGCCACGGTCGACAGGCCGTGGAGCAAGGCCGAGATGGACGACGCGCTCGCCAGGCTCAAGGCCGCCGGCGAATGGACCTACCCGTTCGAGATCGGCACCGCGGACAACAAGAGCGAATGGTACGCCTACGCCTTCGCCCCGATCCTGCAGTCCTTCGGCGGCGACCTCGTGAACCGCAACGGCTACCAGACCGCCGACAGCACGCTCAACGGGACGGACGGTCGCGCGTTCGCCACCTGGATGCGCGACCTCGTGACCCAAGGCTACATCTCCTCCAAGGGCGGCTCCGACACGGCGCTCGACTTCGTGAACAACAAGTCCGCGCTGCTCTACGGCGGCATCTGGTCGATGAGCACGTTCAAGAAATACGCCAAGGACTACGACGACATCGTGGTCATGCCGATGACCGACTTCGGCCACGGCTCGGTGACCGGCGGCGGCTCGTGGACGGTGGGCATGACCCGGTCGTGCGCCAACAAGGAGGCCGCGCAGGACTACATCCGCTTCTCCCTGCAGGACAAGCACATCGCCAACATGGCCAAGGCCGGCATGAACATCCCGACCACCGAGGGCGCGCAGCGGCTCGTGCCCGAATTCTCCGACGGCGGCGACATGCAGATCTTCACCGACATCTCCAAGAGGTACGTGAAGATGCGCCCCGAAACCCCGGCCTACAACTTCATCTCCACCGAATTCCGCAAGACCATCGGCGACATCATGAACGGGGCCGACGTGAACACCTGGCTCGACAAGGCCGTCAACCACATCGACAGCAACATCCAGGGCGCCGACGGCTACCGGAAGAACTGAGAGGAAACCATCATGACCAACGCAACCGCAACGCCCGCACGGGCCAAGTCCACCTCCGAACAACGCCACGAGAACGCCGTGGGCTGGGCCATGCTGCTGCCCGCCTCCCTGCTCCTGCTGCTGTTCATCGGCATCCCGGTGCTGCTCGCCTTCGGTCTGGCCTTCACCAACGCCCGCACGATCAGCCCGAACCCCACCCGGTTCATCGGCCTGTCCAACTTCACCCGACTGTTCTCCGACCCGACGTTCTGGTACGCACTGCGCAACGTGGCCGTCTTCGCCGTGGTGGTGGTGCCGGTCCAGGCCGGGCTCGGCCTGCTGCTCGCCGTGCTCATCAACAAGCAGGTGCGCTCCTCCGTGTTCTTCCGCACGGTCTACTTCCTGCCCGTGGTGACCTCCATGGTGGTCGTCTCCCTGCTGTGGATGTTCATCTACCAGAACGACGGCATGCTCAACCAGGTCCTCTCCAAGCTCACCTTCGGCCACTGGCAGGCCGTGGACTGGCTCAACGACCCGCGCACCGCGATGGGCGCGATCATCGTCATGTCCATCTGGCAGGCCGTGGGCCAGCACATGCTCATCTGGCTGTCCGGCCTGCAGACCATCCCCGGCGAGCTGTACGAAGCCGCCGAACTGGACGGCTGCAGCCAGTGGGAGCAGTTCAGGAACGTGACCTGGCCGTGCCTGCGCGCCACGCGCAACATGATCCTCATCACCATCACGATCTCCGCGATGAGCCTGTTCACCCAGATCAACGTGATGACCCAGGGCGGCCCGCGCGACGCCACCACCACCGTGGTGTTCGAGGCCGTGCGCTCCGGCTTCCAGCAGCAGGAGATGGGCTACGCCTCGGCGATCACGCTCGTGTTCTTCCTGATCATCATGGTCATCACCGGCATCCAGCGCCACCTGACCCGCGACAAGTGACATGGCGCCCAACGTCAAGAAAGAACGTCAAGGAAACGTCAAGGAAAAAGGATTTTTACGATGAGCAACGCAACCGCAACCGCCGCGCATGACCAGCGCGCGGCGAAGGAGGCCCGCAAGGTCACCTACAAGCACAACCGCCTGTCCGTGGGAGGATGGATCGTCCGCATCCTGTTCGCATGCCTGTTCGCCTTCCCGCTGATCTTCATGGTGGTCAGCTCGTTCAAGCCCGACGACGAAATCATGGCTGAACTGGGATCCCTCAAGGCGTTCCTGCCGGTCGGCCACGTCTCGCTGGACAACTACGTGCAGGTCTTCAGCCGCGTGCCGGCCGCTACCTTCCTCATGAACTCGGTGATCATCACGGTGGTGACCGTGGTGCTGGGCGTGTTCGTCAACTCGATGGCCGCCTTCGCCATCCAGCGCCTCGATGTCAAGGGCAAGAAGGTGATCTTCACCTTCATCCTGGCCACGCTCATGGTGCCGTTCGAGACGTACGCCATTCCGCTGCTGTGGTGGGTCAACATGCTGCCGCGCCCGATGGTGGATCAGTTCGGCCTGTACTTCGCCCGCGGATGGATGGATACGCTGCCCGTGCAGATCGTGCCGTTCATCGCCAACGCCTTCTCCATCTACCTGTACATGCAGTACTTCGAGACGATCCCGAAGGACCTCGACGAAGCCGCCCGCGTGGACGGCGCCGGATGGTTCCGCATCTACGCGCGCATCATCATGCCGCTGTCCGGCCCCGCCACCGCCACCGTGGTGATCCTGAGCTTCCTGCCGATGTGGAACCAGTACGTCTGGCCGCTCATGGCCGTGCAGTCCGAGAACCTGCGCCCGGTGATGATCGGCGTGCAGTACTTCCAGCAGATGACCACCTCGTGGGGCCAGATCATGGCGTACAGCTCGCTGATCACGGTGCCGATCATCATCGTGTTCGTCATCTTCCAGAAGCAGTTCGTCAGCTCCATCGCCTCCTCGGGCGTCAAGGGCTGAAAGCACAAAGGAAGCCCTGTGGGCTTCCGACTGCTTTCAGCCTGAGCCGCCACCACGGCGGCGAAGGCCGCACTGAGCCTCGCCGAAAGGCGAGACCCCAATTGCAGGGCCGAAGGCGAAAGCCAACAACACCGAGCCCTGTGGGCTTCCGACTGCTTTCAGCCTGAGCCGCCACCACGGCGGCGAAGGTCGAACCCGGGCCTCGCCGAAAGGCGAGACCTCCACGCCCCAACCACATACTTGCCGGGTGAGCGCTTTTTCTTTCCCCTTATGCACTCATCCGGCATCCCCATACCTCCACTTCCTCACCCCATCCAGCAAGGAGCACCAATGACCACGGACTTCAACAACGCCGTCATCGCCGCGGACGGCTACACCGCATTCGAGGCGTTCGCCGCCCACACGGGCGATCCGGACCGGGACGGCGTGCTGCGCCTGACCCCGGCGGATCCGAACGCGGAACCCGTCACGGCACGTCTGGGCGCCGCCGAGCGCCGCGGACGACTGACGCTGCCGATCGACCCGGACGAACGCTACGCGATCCACTGCGACGGGCTGGACCTCGGCATCGCATACCTCACCGGCGGCAGCGATCTCATCGACCGGGGCATCCGCATCGTCACCCCGGACACGCGCGGCGACGGCCACCGCCCCACGGCACACTTCGAGCCGTCCCAGCATTGGATGAACGATCCGAACGGACTGTGCCGCTTCCAGGGGCGCTACCACATGTTCTACCAGTTCAACCCGTACGGCTGGGACTGGGACAGCATGCACTGGGGCCATGCAGTCAGCCGCGACATGGTGCACTGGACCGATCTGCCGGTGGTCCTGCTGCCGCAGCCCGACCTGACGCGCGACCCGTCGCTGTCCGGCGGCGCATTCTCCGGTTCGGCCGTCGCCGTGGACGAGAACTGCAGGATCGTTCCCGGCGACGGGGCGACAGCGATCCGTATCTTCCTGACCCGTCACTGGGAGCGCCGCGGCGACGCCTCCTCCGTGGTCGAGACGCAGACCACGGCCGAAAGCACGGACGGTCTGGTCTTCGGACCGGAAACCACGGTGATCCGCCGGCCCGTCGAGGACATGGGCCTGGACTTCCGCGACCCGAAGATCGACGACACGGTGCTCGACGGCACTGCATTCGAAGGCACGCCCACCATCGTGGTGGCCACCAACCTGCCGTCCGGTCAGGCGCCCGCGATCGGCGATGCCGGCTCCGCGCCCCGCCCCGAAGGCACGTACTGGTACGGCGACGGCGCCTTCGCCGCGGCCGGCGAACAGACCCCCGATCCGACCCGCACGCCGGCGCTGGCACTGTTTCGCGCCTCCGACGGCGATCTGAACCGGGCGTCCTGGCGGTACATGGGCCCGCTGCTGTTCGAGACCGGGCTGCCCGAGACCTACACCTACGAGTGCCCGGACGCGTTCTCGCTGGACGGCACGGCCGTGGCGGTCGGTTCGATGATGAAGCTGCACGACGAGACCGGGCGCTTCCAGCCGATCCGCTGGTACACGGGCGCGATCGACGACGCGGACGGCACGCCGCGCCTGAGCGTGCGGAACACCGGATGGTGCGACTTCGGCTCCTGCTATTACGCGGTGCAGTCGTTCCGGGACCGTCATGCGAACGAGGACGGCACGGCCGTGGACCGCCGGATCGCGATCGGCTGGCTGTGCGACTGGTTCGGGGTGCGCATCGAACGCGCCGACCGCGCCAACGGTGCGATGAGCCTGCCGCGCGAGCTGCATGTGAGAGACGGCAGGCTCGTCTCCCGGCCGATCGGCGAAGTCTACGACCTGCTGGTCGGCGAGCGGCTTGCGGACGTGCGTAGCGCCGCGTCCGCGTCCGAAACCGGCACGATCGCGGTCGAGGCGCCGCACGGCTCGTACTACGCGGACATCCGGCCCGAAGCCGGTTCGCGGTTCTCGGCCACGCTGGCGACCGGGCACCGCACCCGGCAGGACGGTACCGCGGTCGAGGCGGCGCTGAGACTCTCCTGCGACGGCAAGGCCGTGCATCTGACGACGGAAGGCCTGCCCACGGACGGATTCGACTACGTGTCCGCAACCGACGGGGTCCGCCGCGTGGAAGTGTTCTACGATCACGGCGTGGCAGAGGTGTTCGTCAACGACGGCGAGGATGCGGGCGCAATCCTGTTCGACTGCGACGAGGCGGACGAGCCGGACTTCGCCGCCGGTTTCGCCATTGCCGGGCTCTCCGGCAACGCCGACGTGCGCGAACTGCGCTCCGCCCGCTGATCCGTTCCGTCCAAACTTTCCAATCCGCACGGCCACAAACGCAAACTGGAAAGTTTGACCGCGAAAACGCCCTTCTGAGGGGCCGTTTCGCGGTCAAACTTTCCAGTTTGCGGATTGCAAGCCGCGCGGGCGGTGGGCGTCAGGCTTCGAAGAAGCCGGATTCGCCGAGGCGAGCAAGGGCTGAGCCGTAAAGCGGGCAGTCCAGTGGACTGCCCGTAGGCGAAGCGAGCGGGGCACGCCACCGGTGCCCCGCGAGGGAATCCTGACGCGAGCCGAACGAATCAGGCTTCGAAGAAGCCGGATTCGCCGAGGCGAGCGTCAGGATTCAGCAGCATGGCCTTCTCCACCTCGTGCGCGTTGTAGCGCGAGCCGTCCGCGAGCTTGGTGCCGTCCTCGCGGAAACGGCGGCCCTCGATCGGCTCGTAGAGTGCGGCGCGGCCCATCATGCCTTCCTCGAGGCGGCGCTGGCCGGCGGCGAGACGGTCGTTCGCGCGCTCGCGCCAGGCCTGCAGCGCATCCTCGCCCGCGGTGTGGGCTACGGCCGCTTCGAAGGCACCGGGGTTGACCACCGCGACGAAGCCGGACACGTGTCCGAAGCCGAGCGACGTGGCAAGTCCTGCCTTGACCGCACCCGCGCCGACGTGCAGCGGCGTGCGCAGCCAGACCATGTGGTCGTCGCGGGAGAGCTTCGGGTCCACGCAGTCGAGCGATGCGTTGGCCGGGATGACGCCGGAGGCGAACAACTGGGTGAGGCCGTTGATCTGGAAGATCGCGGCGCCGCCCTTCGCGTGGCCGGTGAGGGTCTTCTGCGAGACGACGAACAGCGGGTTGCCGTCCGTGCGGCCGATCGCATGGGCCAGCGTGTTGTGCAGCTCGGACTCGTTGGGGTCGTTGGCGTTGGTGGACGTGTCATGCTTGGAGACCACGGCGATGTCGTCCGGGGTGACGCCGAGGCGGGCAAGGTCGCGCACGAGCTTCGAGTCGCGCCCGCCCATGCCGGCGGCGAGGGCGCCGAGGCCCGGGGCCGGGATGGACGTGTGGGCGCCGTCCGCGAAGCTGTGCACGTAGCCGATCACGCCGGCGACCGGCAGACCGAGCTTCAGCGCGATGTCACCGCGGGTCAGCAGGATCGTGCCGCCGCCTTGGGATTCCACGAAGCCACCGCGGCGACGGTCGTTCGCACGGGAGAAGAACCGCGCGTCGATGCCTTTGCCGTACATTTCCGCGGAGTTGGCGGTGGCGTTCATGTTGCCGAAGCCGATCACGGATTCCACGCCGATGTCGTCGATCGCACCGGTGACCACGAAGTCGGCCTTGCCGAGGGCGATCTTGTCGAAGCCCTCCTCGAGCGAGACCGCGGCGGTGGCGCAGGCGGAGACCGGCTGGACCATGTTGCCGTAGCCGCCGATGTACGACTGCATGACGTGCGCAGCCACCACGTTCGGCAGTGCCTCCTGGAGGATGTCGGTAGGGATCTCGTGGTTGAGGAACCGGTCGAGGTACAGCTTACGCATGGAGCGCATGCCGCCGAAGCCGGTGCCCTGCGTGCTGGCGACGAGCGAGGGGTGGATGGATTGGAGGATCTCCGCGGGCGTGATGCCGGCGGCGAGGTAGGCGTCCACGGTGGTGACGATGTTCCACAGCGCGATCTCGTCCACGTCGCCCACCATGGAGGCGGGGATGCCCCACTTGACCGGGTCGAAGCCCTTGGGGAACTGGCCGCCGACCGTGCGGGTCATGGTGGCGCGGCGGGGCACGCGGATCATGGAGCCGGCGTGGCGGACGACGGTCCATTCGCCGGATTCCTCGTCGCGTTCGACGGACGTGTGGGCCTCGTCGAGCTTGACGTATTCGCGGGCCACGTCCTCGCTGGGCACGGTGAAGGTGACGTCGTGGTCCAGATAGACCTCGGCCTCCTCCTCGTCCGCGCCGTCCTTGTAGTCGCCGCCCATGCCCTCGTCGAAGGGACGGATGCCGGAGCGGGCCACGACCTCGTCGTGGTAGCGTTCGGCGATGTCCTCCTCGGGCACAAGATTGCCGTCCGTGTCGTACCAGCCGGGCTTGGGGCTGTCCTGCCAAGTGAGCAGGCCCATGTTCCAGGCGAGTTCGAGCACCGCGCCGGCGGACAGATCGACCGTGCCGTCCGGATGGATGCCCAGTTCGGCCTCGAAGCGCGTGCGGCCGGAGCCCCACGGGCCCAGCTCGCCCACGGATACGATGACGATCTCGTCCTCGGGCCGCGCGGTCACGGACTTCCAGTCGTCCAGATTCACCCCCGGCTGGTGAGGAACGTGAGGTGTGGGCAGCGCCTTGATCCGCTGCCCACAGGGCGCGTCGAGCGAAGAGTCCAGTGGACTCTTCGTAGCGCCATCCTTATCCTGCGTGTTCCCGTTCCCGCTCGCGGCCCCCGTCGCGGCGGACAGAGCCTTGGCGGAACCACGCTCGGCCGCATCCTCCTGCGCTTCCTTCCTCAGCGCACGGATGTCGATCGGCTCATTGCCCAGGCCTCCGGTCAGATCCACGTCGAGCGGCGCCTTGACGGCGTCCGCACGGGCGGACACGGTGCACAGGTCGAGCAGTTTGCCGGCGATGTCCGCAGTGGAGTACGTGTGGATGCCGTGGCGTTCCACGACGGCGACGAGCGGGTCGTTGCCGCCCATGAGACCGGTACCGCGCACCCAGCCGATCTTCGGGTGGGCGAAGGTGACGCGGGACGACCAGTTGCGCTCGGCGCGGGCGCGGTTGACGATCGCGTCGAAGGCGGACTTGACCTCGCCGTAGGCGCCGTCGCCGCCAAACACGCCGCGGTTCGGGGAGCCGGGCAGCACCACGTGAAGCCTGTGCTGCACGTCGGTGTCCGCGCCGATGGCGGCCAGTGCGGCGATCGCACGCTCCACGCCCCAGAGCATGAGGCGCGCCTGCGATTCGAACAGCTGGCCAGAGTCGGCGAGCGTGCCGTGCACCGGCGGGGCGGCGAACGGGAAGAACAGGCTCGGCTCATAGGCGGGCTTGAGGATGGTGGTGGTGGCCCCGTTGACCTTCTTCTGTACGTTGCCCACCCAGGCGGCGAGCGCGTCCACGTCGCGGTAGCTGGACAGGTTGGCGGGCACGAGCCACAGTTTGGCCTCGCCGGCCGCGTGCTCGCGGTAGACGCGCTTGGCCCATGCCTTGACGGACGGGCGGAAGCTGTGCGAGGTGGCGATCACGGTCGCTCCCCCGGCCAGCAGGCCGCACACGACCTCGCCGGCAATGGAGTTGGCGGATACGCCGGTCACCACGGCCACCTCGCCGGCGAAGCGGCTGGCGGCGGGATCGTCCGCAGCGGATTCGAGCGCTTCCGCGGCCACGCGGGCGAAGGCGGAGGACAGGTCCGGATCCGCGTCGGTGCCTGCAGCGGAGGCGGTCTTCGCGGCGTACCACTGCGCTTCCGCAGCGACGGCCTTGCCGAGGCCCAGGAACGAACCGTCGAGTTCGGCCGTGTTGCGCCCGTAGAACGCGCGGGCCAGATCCTCGCGGGCAGAGGCCCAGCGGTCGTCGAACAGGATGGTCTTGTTGGCGTCGAAGCGGGGTTCGACCTGCTTGGGCCAGTCGGAGCCGAGCTCGGCGTCCACGGCGGCCACCACGGCGGCGTTCTCGTCCTCGCCGGGCTCGACGGCCGGCTCGTTCAGGCCGAGTTCGCGCAGCACGTAGCGCGCGGTGGCGGCGAGCACGCCGTCCTTGCCGGTGACCTTCTCGGCGAAGGCGTCGAGTGCGGCGGAGTCGACCACCGCACCGCCCGCGCCCGCACCGGAGGAGGGCTTGGAGACGGCCACGCCCTTGGTCTGGCCGACCAGCGCGACCGCGTCGTCGATGAGCTTGTCCGCGCCGGCCGCGTTGGCCACGGCTCCGGTGGGCAGCTTGGCGAGGTCGCCGCCGCGCGAGCTGGCGCCCTCGCGGGTGTCGAGCAGGAGCGCGGCGGTGACGGCGGCCACCCAGCCTTCGCCGAGCTGCCACACGCCGGTCACGCGTTCGCGGATGTGCGCGGGCTTGACGCCGGCCGCTCCGAACAGGGCGCGCAGACGGTCACGCACCGCCTCGGAGAGCACCGGGCCGAACGGCTTGTAGTTCGGTGCCACCTTGTTGACGAGCTGGGCGAGTTGCACGAGCGTCGCCTCGGCGGCACCGTCCACGCTGGCCACGCCGAGCTCGGAGCTGATGTCCATGAGCAGCTGGTTGCGGCGGGAGGACACGCCGTTGGTGAGCGTGTCGGTGGTGTCGTTTGCGCCGATCTGGTCGAGACGCACCTTGGCGGAGTAGGCCATGAGCACGCCGATCGCGTCGGATGCCTTGAAGGGCAGATCGTCCACGGGGCCGGCGGGCGCGGAGCCGAGTTCGGCGACGGCGGAGCCGGGGGCTGCGGCGGCCGGCGCGGGCTGGGCGGCGGGGGCCGGAGTCGAGGCAACGGCGGGAGCGGCGGCGGGCTGGGCAGGTGCGGCGGCTGCGCCGCCGGAGCGGACGCTGTCACGTCCGCCTGTCGGCTCAGCCACGGATTCGGACTCGCTCACCAGCGAGTCCGAATCCGTCATGTAGACGCGGCCCTCGTCGCGGCCCACGTTGTACACGGTCACATGGCGGTGCTTGAAGTCGGGCAGGCGCAGGGTCTTGGAACCGAGGTTGGCGAGCGTCGGCGCGTTGCCGAGACCCACCTCCACGTACTCCTCCACACCGAGTCCGCCGCGGGATTCGTCGCCGAAGAGCAGTGCCTGCGTTTCGATCCAGCGCACCGGGGAGGCGAACTGCCAGGAGAGCAGTTCGGTCAGGAGCAGACGGCCGAGCTTCTGGTCGTCCGCTGCGTAGGAATCCCACACGGACTGGTTCTCGAGCGCCTCACGGATGCGTTCGGAAGGCACCACGTCGAGGATCTTCGCCGCGAACTCGCGGGTCATCTCGAACGGGGCAGCCACGAGGTTCGGAATGTAGCGGCCCACCAGACGGCCCCGGTAGTCGATGTGCTTGGGCAGCAGGGCGTCGAGCTTGTCGCGGAACTCCGGCACGCCCTTGCGCAACAGCGTGGAGTGGAACGGCACGTCGATGCCGGGCACGAGCATGAACGCCGGCTTGCCGCCAGCCTCCTTGGCACGGCGGTTCGCGTCCGCCTGCAACGCCTTGAGGCCCGCGATCGTACCGGCCACGGCATACTGGGCGCCCGCAAGGTTGTAGTTGACGATCTGCAGGAACTCGCCGCTCGCCTTGGCCACGGACTCCACGTACGCCTTGACGTCACGGTCGCCCACGCCGAACTGGTTGGGCCTGAGGGCGCCCATGCGGTAGTTGGAACGGCCCTGCGCGTCGCGCTCGATGAGGTGGTGCATGGTGGATCCGCGGTGGAACACGAGTTCGAGCACGGTCTCCAGCGGAATGATGCCGGCGAAGGAGCTCAGCGCGTTGTATTCGCCCAGCGAATGGCCGGCGAAGTAGGCGGGCCAGATGTCGCTGCCGGCCTCGCGCAGGCGTGCGGTCTGGGCGAACGCCACGGTGGAGAGCGCCACCTGCGTGAACTGCGTGAGGTTGAGCAGTCCTTCCGGATGGCGGTAGGTGACGCCGTTAGCGGTGAGTTCCTTGGGGTTGTCGCGCACGACGGCGAGGATCGAGAACCCGAGCTTGGAGCGAGTGAGCCGGTCGGCGCGCTCCCACACCTCGCGGGCGGCGGGCGACTTGGCGCGTTCGTCGAGCACCATGCCCTGCTTCTGGATGCCTTGGCCGGGGTAGACGAACGCGGACTTGGGTGCGCGCACCACGGCGGTGCCGCGGGAGACGAGCTGGCCGGCGATGCGGCAGGTGACTTCCAGCACCATGCCGCCGTGGCGCACCTTGCCCACGCGTTCCACGCTGATCTCGACCTTGTCGTTCAGCTGGACCATGCCGTACATGTTGTACGTCCAGCCGGCGATCTCGTAGTGGGCGCCCTTGCCGTCCGTGGCCTGGGCGGCGTGCTGGGCGGTGGCGGACAGCCACATGCCGTGCACGAGCGGGGCGGACAGTCCGCTCACGGCGGCGCCGCGCACGGAAGTGTGGATCGGGTTGAAATCGCCGGAGGTGCGGGCGAACGCGGTCATGTTCTCCGGGGCGGTGACGGTGACGCGGCGCAGCAGGCGGCGCGGGGTGGGCAGCACGTCCGCCTCGATGCCGCCGTATTCGGGGGCGTCCGCGGGCAGTGCGTCCGAGTAGGCGCGGCCGCGGATGGCGAAGCGCTCGGTCTCGCGGGCGAGCACGGTGCCGTCCTGCACGGCGTGGATCACGTGGATGGTGACCACGCGGCCGGATGCGGATTCCGCGTAGTCCTCGGCCCAGCCGGTGAGGCTGACTTGCTCTCCTACGTGCTTGAGAAGTTCGCTTTCGGGTTCCTCGAGCGCGATGAGGTGGTCCAGATGGACGGCGTTGAGCAGACCTTCGATGATCGGGAAGCCGTTGACGGTCACGGAGCCGAGGGCCGCGTAGATGGCGGGCCATGCGGGGCCGACGAGCGCGTCCGGGGCGATGCGCGAGGGCACGAGGCTGGCGGGCAGTGCGCCGCCGGTGGCCGCCTCGTGGTCGAAGCCGAGGTTCGCGGCAAGGGTGTAGCCGGCGTGCACGGTACCGAACGGACGATCGCCGTCCTTGCCGGCGGCGGACGTGTCCACCTCGGGCATGGCCTCGATCCGATCGCCGGTGATGGCGGTGTTGCCCACGCCCGCGGTGGCGGCAAGCATGGCGTACACGTGTTCGGGCAGGGTTTCGCGGTCCACGACCGGTGCAAGGCCGGGCTCGGTGCCGCGCACCAGCAGCGGGATGACGATGTCGCGCACGGCGTGCTTGGTCAGCCCGCCGTCCGGATCGTTGTCCCAGTAGGTGTCCAGATGGATGTCGAGGTCGAACAGGTCACCGCGGGGCGTGCGCTCCACGTGGCGGATTTCGTAGGCCGTGTCGCCGTCCGGCGTGCCGTAGGCGGGGTTGGCCATGAGGTGGCCGACCCAGGAGATGTTCGGGCTGCGGCGGATGAACGCCTCTGCGTCGGATGCGGTGCCCAGCGTGGCGAACGCCTCGGCGGACTGCGCAGGCTCGGCCGACTCGGTTTGCGCGGCACCGGCCACGCGCTCCACCATCGCATGCTCGAAGCGGCCCAGAATGTCCGCAATCGGCTCATCCACCGTAGTGATGCCGGCCACGGAGATCGGGCCGGGGATCACGCGCACGGAATCCGCGGAATAGCGCGGATCCTCGGACTGCCACAGCTGGTCCTGACCCCACCAGCGCAGTAGGTCGTTGTCAATGACCGGCACGAACGGCATAGGCTTGGGGTATTCGCGCACGAGCACGGGGAACCAGGCCACGTCGGCCGGCACCACCTTGAGCTCGCCGGCGGCCGGGTACGCCTTGGCGAGGCGGTCGATCGCGGCGGATGGGTCGGCTTCCACGTCCGCGCGGCCGGAGAACAGGGAGGAGAACTCGCCGGACTCCTGATCGCGCACGCGGGCCTCGATGCGCTGCAGCAGGTGCAGGAACCGGTCCGCGTAGGTCGGGTCCACCCACGGGAAGGCCAGTGCGGCGAAGCGGCGGGCCCAGTCGAGGTACGTCATGGAGGCGAGGTCTCCGAAGTACGGCTTGGCGGTGGCGTCAAGCGCCTCGATGATCTCCTCGCGGCGGGACTCCAGTTCCTCCGGATGCTTCATGACGCGCACGAGCAGACGGCCGCAGCGGGCGGAGGCGTTCTCCACCTCGTAGATGTCCGCGTGCAGGTGGCTCAGGCCGGAGGCGACGCCGCCCACGGACTTGCCGGACGGCACCCAACGTTCGCCGATCGGCGCGAACGGATCGCTGTCCGCCGCGGACGGATCGATGCCCGGGGTTTCGACGAGCATGCGCTTGACCTGAGGGCTGGTGTGCGCCTCCTTGGCGGTCATAGCCGCGGTGCCCACGAGCACGCCGTCGACCGGCATGGCGGGCAGGCCGTAGGCGAGCGACCAGGAACCGGTGACATAGTCGGCGCCGCGTTCCGGGGTGCCGATGCCGCCGCCGGCCACGAGCACCAGATTCGGCTGCTCGCGCACCTCGGCGTACGTGGAGGTGAGCAGATCATCCAACGACTCCCAGCTGTGGTGGCCGCCGGCCGCACCGCCCTCCACCTCAACGATCACTTTCGCCGGGGCGACGGCCTTGGCGATGCGCACCACTGCACGGATCTGCTCCACGGTTCCGGGCTTGAAGCACACGTACGGGAAGCCATCCGCGTTGAGCCGGTGCACCAACTCCACGGCCTCGTCCTGCTCGGGGATGCCGGCGGAGACGATCACGCCGTCGATCGGGGCGCCGGACGCACGCTTCTTCGGCACGATGCGCTGCGAGCCGAACTGGAGGTTCCACAGGTAGCGGTCCATGAACATGGCGTTGAACTCGACCGTGCGGCCCTCCTCGAGCTCCTTCTCGAGCCCGGCCACGTGACGGTCGAACACCTCGGCGGTCACCTGGCCGCCGCCGGCGAGCTCGGCCCAGTAGCCGGCGTTGGCGGCCGCAGCCACGATCTCCGGCTCCACGGTGGTGGGCGTCATGCCGGCGAGCAGCACCGGGGGCTTTCCCGTCAGATCGCTGAACGCGGTGACCACCTTGTTTCCGGCGGGCGTCCTGACCACGCGCGGGGCGAAGCGCGCCCAGTTCTGCGCGCGGGACGGCTCGCCCTCCAGCGTGGACAGCGCGGCGCGTGCGGCCGTGGTGGAGGCGTCCACCACACCCACGCCTGTGCCCTGCGCCACGGTGGCGAGCAGCTTGCCGACAATCGTGCCGGGGCCGAAGTCCACCACCCACAGCGTGGCCGGATCGACGGATTGCATGGTTTCGCGCACACGGGCCGCCCAGTCCACGTGGTTGAGCAGCACCTCGTTCGCCAGTTCGCGCGCGTGCTCGGCGTCGATGCCGCACGCCTCGGCCCATGCGACGGTCTGTTCGACGGCATCCGCCATGAGCGGCGAGTGGAACGGCAGCGTCACGTCCAGATATTCGAGCGTGGGGTTGAACACGCGCCCGCCGCGCACCTTCTCCTCGCGCAGCTTGGCTCCACGGGCGTGTTCCTTGCCAGTCTCCACCTCGAAGGCGCCCAGATCCTCCGGGTAGCCGGAGAGCACGTAGTGGCTGGCGGAGTTGGTGACGGCGATGGCGATGGGTCCGCGCGGATTGACCACGCGGGAGATCAGCGCGTTCACCTGCCCCAGCGTGGCGTTCTTCACGCTGAGCATGGGGGTGGCTTCGCCGGAGCGCGAATGCAGGGCGAGCATGCGCGCCTGACGGGTGCCGGCCACGCCGATGAGCGTGGCGATGGCGAGGATCTCGTCGATCGCGCCGGCCGCGGCCTCGAAGGATCCGGCCCGGCGCACGGCCTGCACCATGTGCACCGCAAGGATGCCCTGCGAGTGGCCGAGCACGGCGAGCGGTTCGGCGGATGCCACGTCGTAGCCGAGGCCGCGGGCGTCGAGCAGGGCGCCGAGCTGGGCGAGCGCGATGCCGGGCACGCTGGCGGGGGCGTCTGCCGCGGCGCCGAGGCGGGCCGGGTTCGGCTCGAAGCCGAACAGGTCCACGGGCCGGCCGGTGGTGGCAAGCAGGTCAGCGGCCACCGGGGTGAGGATGCGGCGGGCCTCGGCGGCGTGGGCGCGCAGGGTCGCGTCCAGCGTCGGGTCGGCGGTTTCGTCCGCGAGCGCGACCGGCCACGGGGTGGACTGGCCGGCGAAGGCCAGCGCGTGCGGCTGGCCGGCGAGACGGGTGAGGAAGAATGCGTCTGTCATGGTGTTCCTTGTATTCCTTGTGTTCTACTGGTTGCGTGCTTCAGAAAAATCGAGTACGTGGGTTGTGGGGAGGGCGGGGGCGGGGCGACGGCGTGCTACAGCGGCTGGTTGCCGTGGTGCTTGCCGGTGCGGCGCACGCGGCGTTTGCCGGCCAGGAGCCGCAGCGACTCCTCGATCACCTCGCGCGTCTGCTCCGGGTCGATCATCGCGTCGATCTCGCCCATCTCCAGCGAAAGGTTCGCGTTGACGGTGGTGCGCTCGTAGTCGTCGGCCAGCTGCCGGCGCAGCGCATCCACGTCCTTGCCGGCCTCCTTGGCCTTGAGCAGGTCCTTGCGGTGGATGATGTTCACCGCGCCGGTCGCGCCGAGCACGGCGATCTGCGAGGTGGGCCACGCGAAGTTCATGTCCGCACCGATCGCCTTGGAGCCCATCACGATGTACGCGCCGCCGAACGCCTTGCGCAGCACCACGGTGACCATGGGCACCTGCGCGTTGGCGTACGCGTAGATCACCTTGGCGCCGCGGCGGATGATGCCCGCATGCTCCTGATCGGACCCGGGCTTGTAGCCGGGCACGTCCACCAGGGTGACGACCGGCAGGTTGAACGCGTCGCACAGGCGCACGAACCGGGCCACCTTCTCGGAGGAGTCCACGTCGAGGATGCCGGCGCGCACGTTCGGCTGGTTGGCCACCACGCCCACCGGGTGACCGTCGATGCATGCGAAGCCCACCACCGCGGAGGCGCCGAACAGTTCCTGCACCTGCACGAACTCGCCGTAGTCCACGATCGCGCGAATCACCTCGAGCATGTCGTAGGGCTGGCGGTCGTTGTCCGGCACTATGGAGGCGAGCCTCTTGGCGGCCTCGCGCTCGGTGCGGCCCGAGCCGAACGCGTAGACGGGCGGCTGCTCGTCGCTGTTGGACGGCAGGTAGGCGAGCACGGTACGCGCGTAGTCGATGGCGTCCGCCTCGTCCTGCGCCAGATAGTGCGCCACGCCGGAGACCGCGTTGTGCACGTACCCGCCGCCGAGCTCGTCCATGCTGATCGTCTCGCCGGTGGCGGCCTTGACCACGTCCGGCCCGGTGACGAACATGTTCGAATGCTCGCGGGTCATGATGATGAGGTCCGTCAGCGCCGGGCAGTAGACCGCGCCGCCCGCGCAGGGGCCGAGGATGAGCGAGATCTGCGGGATGAAGCCGCTCGCCTCGCAGGTCTTGCGGAAGATGCGCCCATACTGCGTGAGCGCGGCCACGCCCTCCTGGATGCGCGCGCCGCCGGAGTCCACGATCGCCACGACCGGCACCTTGAGGCTCAGCGCCACGTCCATGAGGTGGCAGATCTTCGCGCCCTCCGCCGTGCCGAGCGTGCCGCCCTTGACGGAGAAGTCCTGCGCGTACACGCCCACCTTGCGTCCGTAGATCTCGCCGAATCCGGTGATAACCGCGCTGCCGGCCACACCGGCGTTGATGTTGCCGCCGGCGAAGCGGCCGATCTCCTCGAACGTGCCGGTGTCGAACAGGAGGTCGAGCCGTTCGCGCGCGGTGTGTTTGCCTTTGGCGTGCTGGCGGGTGCGGGCGTGCTCCTCGGCGTCGCGGGCGAGCTGGGCGGCGCGCACCACGGCCTGACGCAGCGGCTGGCGCTGCGATGCGGAGGCCACCGGAGATGCGGAGGCCTGACCGGGGCCTGCGGCGGAGGCGGTCCTGCCCGCGTCCGCGAGCGCATGCTGCGTGGCCGGGGCGCTGATGATGTCCGTCATGACTGCTCCTTCCCTGCCGCTGCCGGGCCGGGGGCGGCTGTCTGACCGGGCTTGGCGGCGGCATTCACGTCCAGCGTGACGAGCGTCGCCCCGGCCTCCACGCCGTCTCCCGGGGACACGAAGATCTTGGTGACCGTGCCCCGGACGGGGGCGTACACGTAGTTCTCCATCTTCATGGATTCGAGCACCACCAGCAGGTCGCCCTTGGCTACCTGCTCGCCCTCCGCCACGGGAATGCGCGTGACCACCGCCTGCATGGGCGAGGCGATCACGCCTGACTTCGACTCGTCCGCGCGTCGGACCGCCGGGTCCGCACCGTGCAACCCGGAACCGCGCAACGGCTGCGTGGGCCTGCGCTCGCCGCCGTGCTGGAAGCGCGGGGAACCGGTCAAGCTGTCCACGATCTCCTGCGGCACGGTGAGCTTGACGCGGCGGTCGTCCACCTCGATCACGAACGTCTCCGTGACGGGGCGCTCCTGCTCGGCGGACGGGGCGGCGAGCGAGGCCGGCTGGCCGGTGTTCACGGCCTGCGGCTCGCGGTTGAGGTACGTGCGCTCCAACCACTTGGTGCTCACGTCGAACGGATGACCGCGCTCGGCGGTGAAGCACGGGTCCGCGAAGATCTTCGCGTACAGGTTGGCCGGGGTGGGCACGCCCTCCACCGTCAGCTCGCGCAGGGCGCGGCGCACGCGGGCCACGGCGGCCTCGCGGTTCTGTGCGGTGACGACGAGCTTGCCCATCATGGAATCGAACTTCGGGGAAACCGTGTCCCCCTCCTCGACGCCGGAATCGACGCGGATGCCCGGGCCGGACGGCCATACGAGCCGGGTGAGCGTGCCGGAGCTCGGCGTAAGGTTCGTGGCCGGATCCTCGCACGTGATCCTCAGCTCGAAGCTGTGGCCGCGCGGGGCGGGCGCCTCGGTGAGCTCGCCGCCGTCCGCGATGGTGAGCTGCTCGCGCACCAGGTCCAGCCCGGACACCTCCTCGCTGACGGTGTGCTCCACCTGCAGACGCGGATTGACCTCCAGGAAGTACACCTTGCCGGCCGGGGTGACCATGAACTCGCAGGTGCCGAGACCTACGTAGTCCACCTCCTCGAACAGGTGGCGCGAGTAGCCGACGAGCCGACGCAGCGTGTCTCCGTCGAGGAACGGGGCAGGGGCCTCCTCGATGAGCTTCTGGTTGCGCCGCTGCACCGTGCAGTCGCGCGTGGAGTACACGGTGAAGTTGCCGTGACTGTCGCGGCCCGACTGGGTCTCCACATGGCGTGAGCGGTCGATGAACTTCTCGATGAAGTACTCGTTGAGGTCGCCGCCCTGCAGTGCATCGTGGTTGAGGTAGAAGCCGCGCATCTCGTCGTCGTTGCGCACCACGGTGATGCCGTGGCCTCCGCCACCGTCCGTGCGTTTCATCATGATCGGGTAGCCGTGCGTGTGCGCGAAGTCGAGCAGCGTGCGGATGTCCTTCACCGGTTCCGCAATGCCGGGGATCGACGGCACCTTGGCGCGGGCGGCCACATGCTTGGCGCTGATCTTGTCCCCCAGCGCCGTGAGCGCCTGCGGGGCCGGTCCCACCCATATCGCGCCGGCCTCCTGCACCTTGCGGGCGAAGTCCGCCACCTCGGAGAGGAACCCGTAGCCGGGGTGCACGGCGTCCGCGCCCGAGCGGTGCAGGATGTCGATGAGGAGATCCTCGTTCAGATACGTGTCGCGGTACGTGTCGCCGGGGAGCAGATAGGCTTCGTCGGCCATCTGCACGTATTGGGCGTCACGGTCCTGATCGGCGTAGACGGCCACGGTGGCGATACCCATCTCCTGGGCCGTGCGCACCACGCGCAACGCGATCTCGCCGCGATTGGCGACCAGCAGTTTCTTCATGCGTTCCTTTCCTGTTGCCCTTGCGTGTGCCGGGACTGTTATGCGTGCCGGGTTTGCCCATCCAGCACGCCCACGTCCCCGGTATGCACCACGCGCTCCCGGCCCGTGTCGTCCCTCACGACTAGCGAGGCATCGGATCCGAGGCGTTCCGCCGTGCCGTGCAGCACGGAACCGTCCACGGTCCGCGCCTCGACCGGGCGACCGAGCGTCCAGCACAGCGGGACCATGCGGTCGTACAGGTCGCGGGCGGCGACCCGTCGCGCGGCGTTTTGCGAGGCGGCGGACTGCGGAACGGCGGACTGCGGAGCCGCCAGAGCGGTGAGCTCGCGACGCAGGGCCACGGCGATGCCTTCGCCGATCAGATCGCGCAGCTCGTCGAAGCCGGGCAGCGGGCCGTAGTGCAGCTGCAGCGAGGTGGCGAGGTCCGTGGGCAGGCGATCGGCGGGAATGCCGAGGTTCAGGCCGATGCCGACGATGAAGGCGACCATGTTCGCTGCGGCGGCGTTCCCTGCTCCGGCATCTTCCGCGCCGGTATCTTCCGCTCCATCCGGCACGGCTGAACGGCCGGGAACGGCGGTCCGGAGAAACCCGTCGGCGGCGGGAGCGGCGAGCGAGCCAATCCGTGCGGTACGTGCGGATTCGCCGGGCCGCCCGAGGCTACCGGGCAACGGCAACTCGGCCGCCTCGGTCAGGATGCCGCCCAGTTTCTCGCCCTTCTCACCGTGCCGGTCATTCTCGCCGTCCTCATGGCCGGCGCCCGGGCCACGGTCCGGGCTGACGACGAACACATCGTTCGGCCACTTGAGCCTCACGGCCGTGCCGTCCTCCAGCGCATGCGCACCCGTCCGATGCAACGCGGTCGTCACGCCTTCCGCGGCAGCCACGCCCGCAGCCATGGTCAGCCAGCCGGAGAATTCGCCAAACACCAGATCTCGCGGCAACACCGCCAGAAACGACATGACGAACGATTCGCCCGGGCGTGCGGTCCACGAGCGCCCCAACCGCCCGTGGCCGCCCACCTGAGCCTGTGCGGCGAGCGCGCCGACCGCGACGCCTCCCCGCATGCCTTCCCCCTGTTCCGTCCCAGCCCAATTCATTGCCGACTGAGCCGATGCCTGAGCCGCAAGGCCCGTCACGAACGGGTCCGCGGCAAGGCAGCGGCGGCGCAGCTCCGCGTTGGTGGAATCCACCTCGGCGAGCGCGTCGAAGGCATCGACGGCCTGCGCGGTACGCGGCATGGCAGGGACGAAAACGGTCATGTTCTCAACCTAGACCGGGCCCGGCAAGACGGTCATGGCGGGGTCCGACAAAAACAGCGCTTCGGTTTTGTGGATTCCCACAAACGCCTCCGTAGCCGTGCCGGCCCTACGATGGACCGTAACCTTCGCGGGCACGCCCGTAGCGTACACCGTGCCGGCCATGAAGGCTGCACACCGCGGGGCCTTCTGCCCGGTGCCGCCTGTAGCGCCCCAGCGTCTGCACACCAGCGCTTGTGCATCCAGCGCTTTGGCGTCTCATAGAAAGGAAACCATCATGTCCGTCAATCGCAACCGCACCGTCGAGGCGGTTCCCGCATCGGCCGCCGCAACTTCCGCTGCCGCCACCGTAGCGCGTGATGCCGCCGAACGCCCGGCATTCATCCGCGCCCTGGCTCCCGCAGGCCGCGTGGCGCTGTTCGCCGTGCTGCTGTGGGGTGCGGCGGCCGCAGGTCAGATTCCGATTCCCGGCACGCCAGTGCCGATCACGCTGCAGACCTTCGTGGTCATGCTGGCCGCGCTGACCCTGAACTGGCGCGAGGCCGGCGCCGCCGTCGCCGTGTATCTGGCCGCCGGCGCAGCGGGACTGCCGGTGTTCGCGGGCGGCGCTTCCACGGCCGCGCTGCTCGGCCCGAGCGCTGGCTTCCTCATCGGCTTCCTGCCGGGCGTGGTAGCCACCGCACTGCTCAAGGGGCGGGCCACGGCTCCCGCTTCCGGCCGTGCAACCAAGCACCGGGCACTGGCCGTTGTGCTTCGGCTCGTCCGCCTGTTCGCCGCAGCTCTGGTCGGCTGCGTGGGCGTGGTGTATGCGTTCGGCTTCATCGTCCAGTCCGCGTTCACCGGCGTCCCGCTCGCGACTGTCGCACTGGCATCCATGGGATTCGTGGCCGGGGACGTGGTCAAGGCCGTCGTGGCGACCTTGGTTGCCGCCGGCGTGGCCCGTCTGGCGGCCCGTCGCTGAATTTCCGGTTCACACGATGGTTTTCAATTCATCGTGTGAACCGGATTTTTTGTTCGTTTTCCCGCGCCGCCGTCGGTATCAAGCCATTCTGCGCCCGTACCGATGTGCGAACGTGTTCGTTTGCCGGTTCACACGTTTTCAGCGATGCCATCGTGTGAACCGGTTTTGTCGTTATACTCATACTCTGTGAGTCCATGGGTACCTTGGGGAGGCAATAACAGACCGTCCGACGGCGTCAAGTCCGCCGGGGATCCCTCCGTGCCCGTTTCCCGGGATCGCATCGCCGCCAAGGCGCCCGAACCGGCAAGCATTCCGGGCAGCCAGCTTGCCGGTCGTTCCTCCGCCCGCTTCAAACCGGTCTCCCGAACGGACATTCGCCCGCAGCTGCCCAATGATGTGTGGATCGTGGTGGACAAGGCCGAGCAACGGCTCGACCGGGATCTGCCGTGGTATCAGGCGTTGAACCCGGCCGACCGGGACCAGCTCAACCTCATCATCGAAACCGCCGTGGCCGATTTCATCGCATGGCTCGCCGCGAACGGCCCATCCTCCACACGCAAGACCGGCACGCCGCCATCCACCGACCATATCTTCTTCGTGGCGCCGCTGGAATTCGCCAAGGCCATCAGCCTCAAGCAGGCGCTCGACGTCACCCGGCTCATCGTGGACATTCTGGAGCGCAACGTGGGCAAATTCGCCCGGCGCGGCCGCGAGGAGGCCACGCGCATGGCCATGCTCTACTATGCGCGCGAGGTGGCGTTCTCCGCCGCCAACGTGTATGCCTCCGCCGCAGAGGCGCGCACCGACTGGGACGCCCGGCTGGAGGCGCTGGCCATTGAGGATCTGGCCGCCGGGGACACCGGTCACCATGTTTCCGGCAGGCTCACCATGCTCGGCTGGCCCGTCGAGTACGACTGCTTCGCCGTCGTCGGCACGCTTGCGCTGGATGACGGCCGCGGCGGCGACGCCGACAGTCGGGACGGTGGCCAGAGCGGCGCGCAGAACGAGCCCGGCGCAATCCATGCCGTCCGTCTGCAGCGACACATCCGTTCCGCCGTGCAAGGACTGGGCGGCGAGTGCCTGATCGGCCGGAACGAGGGGTTGACTGTCGTGCTGGTCAATCCGCGCGGCGGCGAGCCGGAGGACTTCTGCGCGGCGATCGACGACGATTTCTCCCACAGCCGCCCGCTGTGTCTGGGACCGCTGCGCCACGGTATCGAGGGTGCGGCCACGACGGTGCGCGCGGCGATCGGTACCATGGACGTGGCGCCCGCCGTGACCGACATGCATCGGCCGCTGCGGGCGGACGACGTACTGCCCGAACGTGCGCTGTTCGGCGACGAGGATGCCCGCGAGGAGCTGTACCGCAGCGTGTATCTTTCCCTGCGCGGGCCCAACAATGGCAACGGCAACGGTGGAAATGGCAGCGGCTCGGCGGGCGACAGCAGCACAGGCAACGGCAGCGGGAACGCGGGAAACGTATCCGAAGGCAATCCCCTGCTCGCCACGGTCTCCACGTTCCTGCTGTCCGGCAGTTCCCTGGAGGTCACCGCCCGCGAACTCAACGTGCACCCGAACACCGTGCGCTACCGGCTCAAGCGGTCCGTGGAAATGACCGGCTGGGACCCGATGACCCCGCGCGAGGCCTACGTGCTGCTTACCGCCATCAAGATCGGCCGCATCATGGATGCGCGGCGTCCACGCTAGCAGTTCGAGAGAGTGCTCGTATTATCATTAGAGACGATCATAGATTCTGATCGGGGAACGGGGATGAATGTGGACACGCGTAGACCGGAGGATTCCCTGTGCTGCAATTCCAATTCAACGATGACAATCAGGGACTTCCACGGACTCGCCGTTGACGAGACGCCGGTCTTTGCCAACGAGGTAGCTGCCGAGATCAAGGCCAAGCTGCATCTCACTTATGACTGACTGCCTTTATGCACAGGGCCAACTGCTCACCCTTATCAGAAGAGCGGCACGAGGCAGGCTGCGGCCATCGGACTGCTCGCCGTTCCGCCATGAATCGGACATTTGGGAGCTCCGATTCATTTATTGGAAAGGAGGGGACGGTAGCACTGCGCTCGACGAGCAGTTCCGTCTTTTCTATTCGGAACAGGCAGAGCGATTGCCTGTCTTCGTTGCCTTGCGGTTCGTATGGAAGGACACTCACAACAGCGGCAACAGGAAACTGCACGATGCGGCCGAAAGGAAAATGAACGACGTCAGCGAAGATGCGGCTCGTCTGCTACGGGAATATGCGGATATACAATGGGGACATACAAAGATGCAAGATGGCAAGCATGGGCAAGTTGCATGTCGGTTTTGCCTGCAGGATAAAACCGTTTTCGGCGCTGACGAGGGGAGGCAGTGATGGAACGATTGACGGAAAAGGAACGCATGGAGTTGTCCGCCCGCAATGAAGATGTGTGGCAGGATTTCTGGGATTCCGTCGTTAACGAACGCCTCGCCCACGTGGACGTCGAAAAAGCAAAGCGGTTTCTTGGTCTCGACAACTCGGCACTGGCGGAGTTGGAAAGCTACTATGGCAACCCGACCATCGACCAGATCAAACGGTATCTGTTTCTGATCGGGCATTCGCTGAAGATGGAGCATGCCCCGTTTGAGGATCGGAAAACTGTCAGCATGACCTTCGAGAACATGACCGATGGCATGGCCAATATGGACGACATGCTGTATGGCGGAAGCGCGTGGTCTTCGGCCCATCCCTTGGAGATGGGACATGCCAATGTGTGACATTGCGGCACAATTGGTTGAGCTAAGCGGCAAGATATCAGGAAAGGTTAAACCCGATTCTGCCATTCAGGCCAAGGTACAGCTCCAAGCCAAAGCTCAATCACCGAATCGGGTCCACGTCCAGCTCAGGGTAGGATGTTTCCCCGAGGAAGACCAGCAGCATCCTTACGCGGTTTTCATTTGCTCATACGAGTTGGATGCAGGTGCCCGCACACTTACCAAATTCGATGCCATGACAGCGGCTTGGCCACTCTTGCGCACCTCACTGGTCAATCACAGCCGACTGCTCAATGTGCAGGGTCTGGATGTGCTGCCGGTGCTGCCGCCCAAGGACCAACTCCTGCAGGAGAGCGAATAGGAGCGCAATGCCCAGAGTTATGCGGTGGATTTGCCAAAAAGTGTAGACCGTTATACACTAACGGAGCATAGGGTAGGACGCACCCACCATCCGCAAAGGAGCGCGACCATGGTCACCGTCACCGACATTGCATTCGAGCATTGGAATCCAGCACCGGAGATCCTCGGCATCGGCAACCCCGAACCGCGGATCTCATGGCGCGTCGAATCTGCACCGGAGGGATTTGCACAGTCCGCCTACGCCATCGAGATTGCGCGCGGAGACGGACGTCCGCAGACGTTCGCGACGCATTCCCCCGAACGAGCACTGATTTCCTGGCCAGACACCCCGCTCATCTCCCGGGAACGTGCCACGGTACGCGTGCGAGTGGCGGGAAACGATGGCTTGTGGAGCGACTGGAGCGAGCCGGCAACCGTAGAGGAGGGGCTGCTCGAGCGCTCGGATTGGAAAGCTGCCTTCGTTTCCCCGGCAAGCATCGGCGCGTTCGGGCAACCTGCGCCCACGGTATTCACGGATTTCCGGCTTGAATCCGAACCCGTCCGCGCCAGACTGTACATCACGGCGCAGGGTCTGTTCGGTGCGACTGTCAACGACTGCCCCGTCGGCGATTCCGTGCTGGACCCGGGGTGGACGTCTTACAGGCATCGCATCCGCTACCGCACATTCGATGTAACCGATGCGGTGCATCAGGGAGAGAATCACATCGCCGCAACGTTGGGCGACGGCTGGTGGCGAGGCAACCTGAAATGGGACAACATTCCGGAACGCTATGGAAATCGGCTCGCACTGCTTGCCCAGCTGGAAGTCGCCTGCAAGGACGGAAGTCGTGTCGTCATCGCCACGGACGACTCCTGGCATGCAATGGAAAGCGGCGTCATAGCCAATTCGCTGTACAACGGCACCACCATCGATCTGCGCCATACCTCCATCACCCATCATCCCGCCCCTGTTGAGATCGTAGGCGATGCGGATGCCGGCGGCGCCGTCGACTTGGTCGCCCCGGACGGCCCCGTGATGCGCAGGACCGGCATTCTGCCGGCGCAACGCATATGGACATCCCCCGGAGGACGCACGTTGGTTGACTTCGGCCAGAACGCGGTCGGCTGGGTGCGTCTGCGAGTACGCGATCTAGCCGCAGGCGCACGGGTGTCCGTCCGCCACGCCGAGGTACTCGAGCATGGCGAACTCGGCGTCCGTCCCCTGCGCGGCGCAAAAGCCACCGACGAACACATCCTCGCTGGCCCCGACGAATGCGCCCTCGAACCGGTTTTCACCTTGCACGGATTCCGCTATGCCGAAGTGAACGGCGTACCCGATCTGCGTGCCGAAGACATCGAAACGGTAGTAGTCGGCACCGACATGGAGCGCCGCGGCTGGTTCTCCTGCTCGGACGATCGACTCAATCAACTGTTCAGCAACGTCATATGGAGCACTCGTTCGAACTTTACCGACATCCCCACCGACTGCCCGCAACGCGACGAGCGTCTCGGCTGGACCGGTGACATTCAGGTGTTCAGCCCCACCGCCCTGTATCTGTTCGACGCATCCGGGCTCTTGATCTCCTGGCTGCGTGACCTTGCTACGGAGCAGTACGCGGATGGAGGGGTCCCCCATGTGATTCCCGAGCCAAACGCGGGACAAGTGGACCCTCCGGCCTGCGCATGGGGGGATGCGGCGGTCGTCGTGCCGTGGAACGTGTATCTTGCCACAGGCGATGAGACTGTCTTGCGCCGACAGATCAGCAGCATGCGCGCATGGGTGGATTGTATGGACGCGATAGCCGGGCAATCCCACTTGTGGACCGGCGGATTCCAGTACGGCGATTGGCTTGATCCGACCGCACCACCAGAAAACCCGTTCCAAGCTGTGGCCAATCCCGACGTAGTGGCCACCGGATGCTTCGCCCGCTGCGCCGCCATCGTTTCGCAAGCTGCACACACGATCGGCGACGAGGCCACGACCAAACACTACGGGACGCTGGCCGCCGAAATACGCAGGGCGTTCCGCAATGCCTACGTGGACGCGGATGGACGCATCGCATCGGACGCACAGACCGTGTATGCTCTGGCGATCCAGTGGGATCTGCTCGAGGATACGCGGCTCGAGGCGCTGGCGGGCGAACGCCTCACAAGGCTCGTGACGGAAGCAGGACATCGGATCGCCACCGGCTTCGTCGGTACGCCGATCATCTGCGACGCACTGACCCGGACCGGGCACGCAGACACGGCGTTCCGACTGCTCACGCAAACGGCATGCCCCTCATGGCTGTACCAAGTTGCCATGGGGGCAACGACAATGTGGGAACGCTGGGATTCCATGCTGCCGGACGGTTCGATCAACCCCGGCAGCATGACCAGTTTCAACCATTACGCGCTCGGTGCGGTAGCGGACTGGATGACGCGTTCGATCGCCGGCCTGCGTCCCTGCGCGCCAGGCTGGCGCGAGATCACGATCGATCCGATTTATTTTCCCGGACTCGACCATGCCGAAGCCAGCCATCTGACTCCATACGGTCTGGCCAAGGTTCGCTGGAAGCGCGACGGCAACGGCGGCATCGATCTGGAAGCCACCGTTCCGGCGAATGTTCAGGCTACCGTGCATTTGCCGGGGGGACGCATCACGACGGCCAGCGGGCAAGGCACCTTCCATTGGCATGGAGAAACGGCGTAGCGCGCTACACCGCACGCGGGGCCGCACCCGTGCCCCGCACCACGAGTCTCGGCGCAACGACCTCGTAGCGCGCCTCCGCACGTCCGCCGAGACGTTCGGCGAGCAGACGCGCGGCCATATCCCCCATGCCCACGCTCGACTGATCGATCGTGGTAAGGTCCACGCCATGCAGACCAGCCGCAAACACGTTGTCATATCCGACGACGGTGAGCGAGCCGGGAACGTCAATGCGACGCTCCCACGCGGCACGCATCACGCCGAACGCCGCGACATCCGCACCTGCGAACACGGCGGTGACGGGCTCCCCCGCATCCAGAATTGCACATCCCGCACGATACCCACCTTCCTCGGAATATGACGCATTCACCACCTTGGGCTTCAGCCCATGTGCATACATAGCCTGCACATACCCCTCTTCCCTTGCGCTGGAAGACAGCACGTACGGAGGCTCAAGCCCTCCGTCTGGCTGGGAGATATAGACGATGTCACGGTGCCCGAGGCCCGTCAGATAGTCGACCATCGCCGTCGCACCGGCAAATCCGTCATCCGTGACCGAATCGAAGTGAGACCCCCTGCCATTGCGAGAGACAAGGACCAAGGGCAATGTCTCGCCAAGCCGTTCAAGCCGCTCAACATCAATATGAGGGGTGATGAGGATGAGACCATCCACATTGCGATCCAGCATCGATTCGAGTTTCTCCGTTTCATCGCGCCCCGTGCCCCCGTAAATCGCGATGATGGTCTGGTACTGCGTCGCGGAGAAATAACGATCAACCTCCTGCGCTATCTGCGTGGGGAACGGGCCAAGTCCCGGAGTCAGCACGCCGATGGAATAGGATCTGCCGCGCAGAGCTCTGGCCGCAATCTTGGGACGGTATCCCAGCATTTGCGCCGCAAAAGTGACCTTGGCGCGCATGTCGTCGCTGACGCCGTAGGCGTTGCGCAGAACCTTCGAAACGGCGGACGCGGATACCCCCGCAACCCGGGCCACGTCCCTGATGGTGGGCGATTTGCCATTCTCCTGCGGATGCTGTGATGCGTTCATAATTGAAACCCTTAATCTGGAGAATGTGTGTTACGGTCTACGCAATACCTCATAATTCATATTTGCGCAATTTAAGGAAAGCGCCGTGGCGCCCACAACGCCCACACCCTATCCCTCCGGAAAACCCTCGCGCGCGACGAGATGCAGCCAGATGGCAAGATGCCAGTCCTGGTCGTTGGCGAGCGGGTCGGCGGCGTGGGCGGGCATGCCGTCCACGCTGGAGGGGAACACGAACGCGCAGGTGGCGGTGCCGTCCGGGTGGTAGTTGGCCATATTGGCGCGCATGATCGCCATGGCAAGGTCGTCGGTGCGCGGGGTGGCGAGTTCGCGAGGCAGCCGGGCGAGGACCGCTGCGGTCAGCGCGCTCCAGTAGTGGGGGAACACGTCGCCGTATTGCCGCCGCATGCCGAACCAGTAGCCGTCCCAGTGGCGGATCGCCACGCCGCACAGGCGCGCGTCAGGTTGCGGCCCGCCGAACGACAGCAGCCAGGGCAGACGTTCTCGGACGCCGTCGAGATAGCACATCTCGCCGGTGAGCCGCCACGCACCGATGAGCAGGCTGACCAAGGGCGCCACCATGGACTGCTCGTAGCTCACCTCGTGGGCGGGAAGATCACGGCCCAGTGTCAGGAAATGCTCGGCACTGCGCAGCAGCGAGGCACACAACGAATCCCCATCCGTCTTCCGACCGGCGGCGGCAAGCAGTTCGACCAGTTCCTCCGTCGTTTCCGCATAGCCGATCGCCAGGAATCGTTCCGCCCCGAGTTCGTTCGCCCGCCGCATGATGCGCACGGCCATGTCGAGATCCGCAGCGTCGCCGGTCATCCGATGCCGCGCACAGAACAGTGAGGCCATCCACGGACTGTCGTAAATGCGGCCACCGAACGCACTCGACGGCTGGAACGAGCCGCGGCGGATCGCCCCGGAATCGTCGATGAGGTACTCTCGGGCGAATGCGCTCCAATCGTCAAGGGCGTGCCGCACGTCGCCACGCAGATCGGCCGGCAGCATGCCCACGTTCCAGGCTCGCTGCAGCATGACGGCCATGCCGATGCGCTCGGATCCGTCGGACCAGTCGGACCAGCCGCCGGCGTCGATGCGCAGTCCGGTGCGCGTGTCCACGGGCAGGAACGCCCCTGCAAGGTTGCCCGGACGGTCCACGGCCCGCTGATGTGCGAGGATGTAACGCGCGCGGGAGGCGATCACATTCCGCAGTGACTCATGGAACAGCACTTCGGTGCGCATACGTCGACCGTTTACATCCGTGGCCTCCAGCCGGTACATGCCCGGTTTATCGGCAACGAGCGTAATGGACCGGCCATCGTTATTGTCATCCTCGATCGCCGGCGCGCTCACATGCAATCCGGCGGTCAAAGGGCGGACGCATGGCCCGGATGGACCGGGGGACGGCCCGTCAGACTTCCCCGCACGCCCCATATTCCCCGTGCGGCCGTCACCGCCATCGCCATCGCAATCGATTGAACGGGCCGGAACAGACGAATCTGGACAGCGTACCTCGATCCGTCCGCCGACCGGTGCAGTCACGGCGTCGAACCGCAGTCCGCCCATCGCGTTGGCAAGGAACACCTCGTCATCCGCGTACCAGCCCAGATCCCAGGCAAGCGCATAGGACTCCCCCGCACCCAGTTCGATCACCGGCTGGCCGCCGAAGGCCTCCGGGTTGCGCGCCCGGTCGGTGACCTGCATCGCCAGATGGCCGCGCACGTTGGACAGCGTACTGTTGTTGCGCGATTCGACGGAGTAGGCGTTGACCGCACCTTCGCGCACGATGAGCCCGAGCCGCGCACCGCCGCCGTTCATCGGTTCGGCCAACGCCCATGCGCATTCGCCGCCGGCGAAAACGTGCGCGTTGACGCAGTGGTCCAGCGCTTCGCGGGCGGACGGATACCGATCGTTCCACGGGGTTTCCACGCCAAGCGCCGTGATGCGCACCGGCCGGTCCGTCACGTTGCGCCACACATAGCGCTCACGCATCACGACACCGCCATCACCGTCACCGCCACCGATGCGCCGCTCGACCGCGAGAGACAAGCCGGTCGGGACAAGGCCGAACCGCAGCGTCTGGATCTGCACCCCGGCATCGAACGACCACTCGTCGGCCGTGGCCCACTGCGCCGCACCGAGATCGGTCACGGCATACCCGGCACCCCAGTAGTGTGACGCCGTATGACACGGCAAGGCAGGGTCCAGCAGGTATTCCCGGCCGTTGCGGGCGATGCGCACCGGGGCGCCGGTCGCACGATCGATCGTCACGGCCCCGGCACCGCCGCATCGCAGTGTCATGTCGTTGCCTGTCATCGCCGTTGTCTTCCTTCCCCTCATTCCATCGCTTCCGTTATCCGATCACGTCAGGCGGCCGAGTCGATGCTGCTCTGCAACTCGGCGATCATGTCCTTGGCGGCCCGATCGGCGGTCTTCTGTCCGAAGGCGACTTGCTGGGCGTAACGCTTGGTGACGTTCATGATATCGGAGCCGCCGTTGGGCGTGATCTCCGGGGCATTGCCGAGCTTGTCTTCGATCACGTCCTGGAATTCGATGGCCTTCTTGTCGGTGCCGGTGGCGGACTTGGCCAGCTCCTCACGAATCTTGTCATTACCGGGCATACCGCGCTCGGTGCCGAGGATCTTGCCCGCATCCTCGTTGTTGATGAGGTAGTCGATGAGCATGGCCGCCTCGGCCGGGTGTTCGGTTTTGGCGGAGATCGTCCAGTACTGGCTGGGCTTCAGGTACGCCGACTTCCTAGTCGGGTCGACGGACGGGATCGGTACCAGCGACATGTTGTCGGTGCCGGCCATCTTCGCATTGGATGTGATCATGGCCGCCTGAGCCAAAATCATGGCCTGCTTGTTCTGTGCGAAGTCACTTTGATCCTGCGTGGCCGGTTCGGACCAGCGATCGGGACTGCCGGAGATCTCGGTGCCGTGCGTCCAGTCGTAGGCCATTTGCAGGAACTCCGCCAGCGTCTTTTCGCTGATGGCGACTCTGCCGTCCTTGAACAGCTCCTCACCGTGCTGGCGCGCCCATTGCGTCAGTCCGGAGCTATCAACCATGGCGGGGATCCCGGTAACTTCGCCGCCACTGCGCTCCACGATCTGTTCGCATACCTTGACCAAGTCGTCCCACGTCCACGTGCTGGTGTCCGGTAAGGTGACTCCGTACTTGTCCAGCACATCGTTGTTGACGATGATCGCGTAGGCCGCGGAGGAGATAGGGGCCGCATACTGAGCGCCCTGGTACGTGCCGGTACCCTTAAGCGACGGCGACATCTGGTTCAGATCAAGGTAATCGGTCACTTTGCCCAGGTCGTACAGCGACCCCTGTGAGGCGTAGGATGCGAGGTACATCTCGTCCATCTGGACCACGTCGGACATGTCGCCGCCGGCCGCATGGGTGGCGAGCTTGTCCCAGTAGCCGCCCCAGTCGGTATATTCGGTCTCCACCTTGATATTCGGATGAGCCTTCTCGAAACCTTCGATGGCCTGTTCGGTGAGCTTGACGCGCGCGTCGGAACCCCACCAGTTGATGCGCAGGGTCACGTCGCCGTCCGAGGGCTTGACGTCGGATGCCGCGGCGGTGCCACCCGAACCGGCGTTGCCGCAGGCCGCCGTTGTGGCGACCATCGTTGCAGCAGCCACGACGGCGGTAACCGTACGGAACATAGACGGGAGTGAATGGCAGTTCATGGTCTCTCCTTACGTTGTTGGAACACGTCTTCGTTGACGCGCGTAAACTAATGTAACACAAAGGCTTTCGTCACACAAACTATCCTTTTTGCAGCACGCCGACGATGTATCGAAACCCAATGGGGGCAACACCTCGCACGGCGTGTCCGATTGCACACATTATTGACGCGCGTAAACTATTGAATTGCCAATACTTCCGGATCGGCATTGGCGCGCCGGAACCATAAACGAGACCACCGTCCGAATCCGCCCGTAGGCACGCGACCGGGACATGAAGCACAAGGAAACGACATGACTATCACCACCGACATTCCTCACTCCGGACTGATCCGCATGTTCAACTCCCTCGGTATGATCGGCGACAGCCTCGCATCCGGCGAGATTGAAATCGTCAGGGAAGACGGCACGAAGGCATACCTTGATCGCCCTCGATTCTCCTGGCTGGCGCACATTTCCCGCAAATACGGCATTGATTACCGATGCTTCAGTAGCGGCGGACTCACTTGCGCCGATTGGCTTGACCGGTTCCTTGGCGAACTTACCGGCGAATCCATACCGCGCGACGGCTACTACCTTGCACTCGGCACCAACGATCGGTTCCGCGACTGCTACCCGCTGGGCGACGCCGACGACGATCCGACCGCCGGCACCTTCGCCGGTCACTACCGCCGGATCATCGAAACCGTGGGGGATTTCGCCCCGCATTCGGTCATCATGTGCTGCACACTGTACTCCCGCACGGACGAAGGTGCCTATGGCGACACGATCCGAGCCATTGCCGGGTCATACGACCGATGCGTGCTCATCGACGTATCCCGCGAATCGGCAGTCACGCTCGACGATCAGCGATACCGGCTCAACGGTCATTTCTCCGCATACGGGTACATCGCCATCGCCGACGAAATTGAGCGGCTAACCAACGAGGCCATCGCCCGTCGCCCCGACCTGTTCGCCGAGTTCCCGGTCGACGCGCCCTCCAACGCATTGGCCTGATGCGGGCTACGGGCGCCCGAACCCCACCGTCGTGGCACGGCGGTGCAATTCCGGTTCGATCAGCGCGACTGGCTGTGCGATAGTCTTGCCGTCGATGATGTCGATCAGTTCATCGGTCGCCCGGGCGGCCACACACTCGTGATGCGGATTCACATTGGTCACGTCCACCCTGAGCGAGGTGGCGAACGCATCCACGGACACACCGATCACGGCCATGTCCGCGCCCGGGCGGATGCCCTGCTCCAGCATAAGCTGCAACGTCCAATCCAGTTGACGCGGCGTACGCGTCACCACGACGCATCGACAGGACGCAGCGGAGCGCTTCAGCACCCCGGCCAGCGGATGGAAGCCCTTCCATCCCAGCGTCTGTGGGCGGAAGACCTCGCACGAGAGACCGCGTTCATGTGCACGCTGCTCGCACACCTCCTCGAAGGTGGCGGCGAACGGGAACTCGTCGACAATCGGGCGGCGATCGACCACCAGAAGCACGCGATCGGCACCGCAATCCGCCGCCTCGTCGACGGCCAGACGAGCAACCCGCACGTAATCCACATCCACGCAGGCCAATCCGTGTGCATCGTCCGTGGTGCCGATGAGAACGGCCGGCACATTCATCGCGGCGAGCGGTGCCAAACGGTCGTCATGCTTACGGATGTCGAACAGCAGCACACCGTCCACCAACGATTGGCCGACCATGCGCCGGATGCCCTCCACGCCCTCGTCGCCGGGCACCAGAATCACGTCGTAGCCGCGTTTGCGCGCGGTAGACAGGATCGCGGAGAAGAACGGCATGAATTCGGGCATCTGCACGCCCTCGTCGAAGCGCGAGACCACGCCGATCACGCCGGAGCGATGGCCGGCCAAAGCGCGGGCGTTCGCATTGGGATAGTAGCCCAGCTCGTCCATCGCGCGCAGCACCCTCTGCCGCGTTTTTTCGGAGATCGTGCGCTTGCCGCTCATCACGTACGATACGGTCGCACGCGACACCCCGGCGCGCTGCGCCACTTCCTCCGACGTCACCATCCCATCCGCCTTTCCATTGCCGACATCCTTCCCATTGTACGGTCCGGCATATATGCGGAAAGCCCGGCCCCGCGGGAATGCGGAACCGGGCTCCTTGCAAAGCCGATGAACGGCCGAGATCAGATGCTGAGCGAATCAGACTCAGGCGAGGGTGTTCGGGTCGACCGGAACGCCGGGGTTCATCGTGGAGGTGACGGTCACCTTGGTGATGTAACGGCCCTTCACGGTGGCGGGCTTGAGGCGCTTGACCTCGTCGGCCACGGCCTTGAAGTTCTCGTCCAGAGCCTTCTCATCGAAGGACATCTTGCCCACGAGGAAGCTCAGGTTGCCGTGCTTGTCCACGCGGAACTCGATCTTGCCGCCCTTGATGTCGGCGACGGCCTTGGCCACGTCCATGGTCACGGTGCCGGTCTTCGGGTTCGGCATGAGGCCGCGGGGACCGAGCACACGGCCCAGACGGCCGACCTTGCCCATCATGTCCGGGGTGGCGACCACGGCATCGAAGTCGAGGAAGCCATCCTGCACCTTGGCGATCAGGTCGTCATCACCGACGATGTCGGCGCCGGCCTCGGTGGCCTCGGTGGCCTTCGGGCCACGGGCGAACACGGCCACGCGCACGGTCTTGCCGGTGCCGTGGGGCAGGTTCACCGTGCCGCGGACCAGCTGGTCGGCCTTGCGCGGATCCACGTTCAGACGGTACACGGCTTCGACGGTCTGGTCGAAGTTGTAGGCCGGCATGCTCTTGAGCAGGGCAATGGCCTCGTAGGCGGTGTACAGGTTGTTGCGGTCGATCTTCTCGGCCGCCTCGCGGTACTTCTTGGAACGCTTAACCATCAGTCCTTCTCCTCTCTCAGTCGGTAACCGTGATGCCCATGGAGCGGGCGGTGCCCTCGATGATCTTCATGCCGGCCTCGATGTCACGGGCGGACAGGTCTTCCATCTTGATCTGCGCGATCTCGCGGACCTGATCCTTGGTGACAGAGCCGACCTTGTGGGTCAGCGGGTTCTCGGTGCCCTTCTGGATGCCCGCAGCCTTGAGCAGCAGAGCCGCTGCCGGCGGGGTCTTGAGGATGAAGGTGAAGGAACGATCTTCGTACACCGTGATCTCAACAGGGATCACCTGGCCCATCTTGTCCTGCGTCTGGGCGTTGTACGCCTTGCAGAAGTCCATGATGTTGACGCCATGCGAACCCAGCGCAGGACCCAGCGGCGGGGCCGGGTTGGCCTTGCCGGCCTGAATCTGCAGCTTGATCAGCGCGGTGACTTTCTTCTTGGGAGCCATGCTGTTGGTTCTTCTTTCTATGAAGCGGTAAGACGGCGAACACCCGCCAAGGGCGAGCGAGCTCCTCCCGCAACGTGCATTGCTGGTGCTGTGCTAGCGGGTCACCCCTCCAGACACAAGCTTTCCTATTATGCCCCTGCGCTCGGACAGGATTGCCACGCCCGACACGCCGACGCCAATGCCGCCAACGGCCATGGCGCCGCGGTCCGCCGAGCCACCGAGCCACCGAGCCACCGGATGGCCGCCGAAGACACGAGAACCCCGCAGAGCCGAAGCTCCACGGGGTTCTGCCGTATGCGTTGCTGCCTGTGCAGCTCCGAGCATTAACGCTTGGAGAACTGCGGGGCGCGACGGGCCTTGTGCAGACCTGCCTTCTTGCGCTCGACGACGCGGGCGTCACGGGTCAGCATGCCGGCCTTCTTCAGGGCGGCGCGGTTGGCGTCGCGGTCGATCTGGTTCAGAGCGCGGGCCACGCCGAGGCGGATGGCGCCGGCCTGACCGGTCACACCGCCGCCGTCAACGAGGACGACCACATCGAACTTGCCCTCAAGCTTGAGGAGCACGATCGGGGAGTTGACCTCGCGCTGGTGCAGACGGGACGGGAAGTACTCTTCCAGGGTGCGACCGTTGACGGTCCACTTGCCGGTGCCCGGGATCAGGCGGACACGGGCGACGGCTTCCTTGCGACGGCCGGTGCCGTAGCCCGGAGCGATCGCAGAGGTGCCGGTGCCGGCGCCGGCGTTGGTCTCGGTGGAGTAGCTGGTGAGCTCCTCCTCGGTCTCGAGAACCGCGGAATCGTTGGTGTTTTCAGCCATGATGTCTTATCTCCCTTCGGTTCTCACTTGGCCTGCTGCGAGACCTGGGCGATCTCGAAGACCTGAGGCTTCTGCGGGGTGTGCGGGTGCTCCTCGCCGGCGAACACACGCAGGCGGCCAAGCTGGACCTTGGACAGGCGGTTCTTCGGCAGCATGCCCTTGACGGCGCTCATGATGATGCGCTCGGGCTTGTTGGCGAGCAGCTCGGCATAGGTGTCGCGGCGCAGACCGCCGGGACGACCGGAGTGAGCGTAGAGTTCCTTGCCCATCTTGTCGCCGGTCAGCGCGATCTTGCCCGCGTTGATGACCACGACGAAGTTGCCGGAATCGGCATGGGGGGCGAAGGTCGGCTTGTTCTTGCCGCGCAGCAGCGTGGCGACCTGGGTGGCCAGACGGCCCAGCACCACGTCGGTGGCGTCGATGATGTACCAGTCGTGGCTCAGATCAGCTGGCTTCGGAGTGAAAGTCTTCACTGTTGTACCTTTTCTTGACTATTGTGTTCCGGGCTTCGGCTGCCCGGCGTACGTGTGGTTAGGACGTGCGGACCGGGAGGCGTCGGCCTCATTATCCGTGGGCTCCCTGAAAGTCCTCGATGGCGAGTGGGAAAGCGCTTTGAAGGACCCCTTAGGGAAACACAACAATCGTCTATTGTATCGCCACCCTTGACATTGGGCAAACACGGCCCATGCCGCGACACGCCGATGGGCATGATCGCGGCATGGGAAAGCCACGGGTCCGGGCCGAGCCTTACGATCCCAGTCTTACGCGTTGAGCACACGGGCCAGCGACTGCATGCCCTCGCGGTCGAACAGCCCCTCTACCGGCACCGGTCTGCCTTCGCCGTCCGCCAGCGGAACTCGCCAGTTCGGGTACTCGTTGTTGGTGCCCGGCTGGTTCTGCGTGCGGGTCTCCCCCACGCCGTCCACGATCGCGGCGGCCAGCAGCTTGCACGGCGAGGCCGTGAGCGCGCGGTACATGCCCTCGACGATCTCACGCAGATGGCCCGGCACGTCCTGCGCACATTCGGGGGACGCCCACCCGCCGTTGACGAGCATGCGCAGCATGGCCTTCTGTTCGCGTTCGGCGGACGCCTGGAACTCCTCGACCGGCCCCTCCAGCAGGCTCAGCTCGGCGCGCACCTTGACGTGCTCGTACTGCAGATAACCGGCGCACGGCGGCATGTCGTGCACGTCCACCGAAGCGAGCGCCATCTCGCGCCACTTGCGCGGGTCGCGGAACGAGCCGTCCCGCTGCTCGAACCATTCCACCGCGCAGCCCAGCACGCCGTGCGAGGCGAGCGAGGACGCCACGTGCTCGGGCACCACGCCCAGATCCTCGCCCACCACCACGCCGTGGGCGCGCGCGGCCTCGAGGGCCAGAATGCCCAGCATGACGGCGGAATCGTATGTCACGTAGGTGCCGTTCTTGGCGCCCTTGCCGGCAGGAACCCACCACAGGCGGAACAGACCGAGGATGTGGTCGATGCGCAGTGCGCCGGCCTGGGCGAACATGGCGTGCACCATCTCGCGGTACGCCTCGTAGCCGGTGCGCTCCAACGAGATGGGGCTCAGCGGCGGCTGGCTCCAGTCCTGCCCCTGCTGGTTGAACATGTCCGGCGGGGCGCCCACGGTGGCACCCTTGGCGTACCGGTCGGGGTTCCACCACACGTCCGCGCCGAGCGGGTGCACGCCCACGGCCATGTCCGCCATCACGCCGAGCGCCATGCCGGCCTCGCCCGCGGCATGCTGCGCGGCGGCGAGCTGCTCGGTGGCGATCCATTCGAGCCAGCGGTAGAAGTCCAGGGTGTCCGGGTAGCGGTCGCGCAGTTCCTGCACCTGCTGCGAATTGCGGTCAGTGGTGCGGAACCACGAGGACGGCGAGTCGGCGGGAGCGCCCCACTTGTCGTAGGCGAGGCACCACGTGGCGTAGGCTTCCAGCCCTTCGCCGCGGCTGTGCTTGTAGGCGTCGAACGCGGCCTGACGCTCCGGCGAGCGGCCGGCCTTGAAGATGATCCACAGGGCCTGCATCTTCGCGGCCCACATAGCGTCGCGGTCGATGTGGTCGGCGTTCTCGTTGAGCGGACGCACCGAGTCGTGCAGCTGGGCCACGTGGGTGCGGGACTCCTCGCCGAGCAGGCCGTATTCCGCGATCGCCTCGGGACGGATGTACGTGAAGTTGAGGAACGTGCGTGAGATCGGCAGGTACGGCGAGGGGGTGAGCGGGGTGACCGGCTCGCCGGCGTGCACCGGGTTGATGAGCATGAAGTCGGCACCGGTTCTGGTCTTCGCGTCCGCGAGCATGGTCGCCAGATCCGCGAAGTCGCCCACGCCCCACGATTCGTGCGAGCGGATGGAGTAGATCTGCGCCATCCATCCCCACAGGCGATGCTCCTTCATGGCGGCGGGCATCTCGATGCGCTTCGGCGCGCTGATGAGCACGGCGTCCTCGGTGCGCTCCCCCACGGTCACGTGCAGCGTGTGGTAGCCGATCGGCAGGTCCGCGGGGATGACTACGGACGCAGTGGTCACGAACGTATCGTCCATCCAGTAGGCCGGGGAGCCGTCGCCGGCGTCCGGTTCGATCGCGCCGGCATATTCGGTGCCGTCCTCCAGGGTGATGGTGGCGTGCGGAATGTCGAACACGCCCACATGCACGAGCACCTTGGACTCACTGCCCTCGATGTGCAGCACGGTGGGCGCGACCAGACGGCGGTGACGATCGTCGAGCAGGGTCTTGAGGGACGTGTCGATGGCCATGTCGTTGGAGGCGTCGATGCCCAGCGCGGACAACACGGAGACGAGCACGTCGTCGGCGATCTCATGGTAATCGTTGCTCATGCCCACATAGGACGTGGCCACCCCGACGGCTTTGGCGAGACGGATGAGCGGACGCTCCAGGCGTTCGCGGGATTCACGATGTTCACTCATACCGCCAGTCTAGCTCCACCTGCGGGCGACAGGCCAGCCCGTAGGATGAACAGCGCGAGAACGATTCCCGTTCAGGCCGCCTGGGCACCCAGATGCCGTCTGGCGCAACGGGCCACCTCGGCGCTGGCGTCCCCGGCCAGTCGCTCGCGCGTGGCACGGGAGGCGTTCGGATTGGCGGCCACGGCCCGGCGGACCATGGAGGAGAGCACGGCCGGGGCGTCCGGTTCCAGCTCCACGCCCAGCTTGGACAGGAAGTCGAGGGTCTGCTCGTCCGCGTCGGGATTCTGCGCCCCTTCGAGCCGCATCTTCCACGACGTGCGCGGGTTGAGCAGCGCCGCGTCGCGCACCTCGGGCACCGGATCCTTGGTGAGCCGGCCGACCAGCCAGTTCTTGTCCGCCGTGTTGGCGGCCACGGCCCGGCGCACGCTCGCCTCCGGGTCGCTCGAAAGCTTGACGAGCACGTTCGGGAACGGCATGGTCTCGCCTAGGAACACGCGGTCCTCCACCGGGGTGTGGGCGTTGCCGGCCACCGCCTCCAGCAGTGCCGTGGCGCGGGAGAACGCGGCCTGATCGGCGCGGTCCGGCAGCGGCGTACGCGCGAATTCGCTCAGCTCGGCAGGGTCGGTGGAGTGACGCAGACGCTCATAGGTGGCGGTCAGCGGCTCGAAGTCGTCCGGCAGGGTGTCCTCGGCAGCGGGCTGGGCTGCGTTGGCGGAAGCATCGGAATCGGTCATGCCACCCAACATAGCACCCGCCGCCCGCTCAGCCCGCAGACTCAGCCCGCAGACTCCAAGGGCACGGGCCGGTTGACCATGTCGAGCGGCTCCGGCGTCACGGCCGCGTTGAACGCCTCCCGCACGCGCAACTCGAACCGTTCGCACTGCCCGGCCGGCACCTCAGCCACCATGCTCACCGTGTCCGTGTAGGTCTCGTCGGCGGTACGGGCGTCCACGGAGGCCAGAATCTGCTGCAGTCCGCCGAGCTGCGGGTAGGAGACGGCCACCCGGTAGCGCCGGCACGCCTCGATGCGCGCAAGCCGACCAGCCTTCACCGCCAGCGATGCGGCCGACGAATACGCGCGGATGAGCCCGCCCGAGCCGAGCAGAATGCCGCCGAAGTACCGCGTGACGGCGATGGCCGTATCCGTCAGCCCGCTCTGGCGCAGCACGTCGAGAATCGGCTTGCCCGCGGTGCCGGAGGGTTCGCCGTCGTCGCTCATGCGCTCGGACTGCCGGCCGTCCGCCCCGCCGCAGATCGCTGCGTACGCCACGTGCCGCGCCTTGGGATGCCGGTCGCGCACGGACTGCACGAAGGCGATCGCCTCGTCCAGCGAATCGACATGGCAGGCGTCGCCGATGAATTCGGATTTCTTCTCCACCAGCGCATCATGGGCGGGCGCGGCGGGATCGTCGAGCAGTGTGAAGACCTGCCGGTCGGCACCCTGACCGGCGGCGTTCTGGGCGTTGTTCTGTGCCGCCACGGTCAGGCCACCACCACGTGCTTCGGCGCGCCGGCATAGAACGCGCGGATCGTCTCGGCGTTCTGGGCGGCCACGTTGTCCAGCGCACGGCTCGTCTTCCATGCGGTGTGCGGGGTGGCGACCACGTTGCCGAACGCGAGGATCGGGTCATGCGGGTCAAGCGGCTCGTGGTCGTACACGTCCACGCCGGCCTGAATGTCGCCGCGTTCCAGACGCGCCACGAGCGCTCCGGGGGCGATGAGTTCCGCGCGGGCCGTATTCAGGAGGATCGACCCGGGACGCAGCAGATCAAGCTCGCGCGGACCGATCATGCCGCGCGTCTGCTCGTTGAGCGCCAGATGCAGACTTACCACGTCGCAGCCGGCAAACAGGTCGTCGAGCGAATCCACCGCCTCGGCATGGAAGGCCACAAGCAGCGCCGGATCGGGCCGGCGGCACCAGACCTTCACCTGCATGCCGAGCCCGTGCGCGATGCGCGCCACCGCCCGGGCCACACCGCCGAAGCCCGCCAGCCCGATCGTCAGTCCTTCGAGCTGGAGCATGCCGCCCTCGTCGAACCAGTCGCCGGCGTGCAGGCTCGCGTTCTGCCGGCCCACGCGCCGGGCGATCTCGAACAGGAGTGCCACGGTGTGCTCGGCCACGGAGGCATCCCCATACCGTTCCGCATTGCACAGGGTCACGCCGAGCTCGCGGGCGAGCGGCACGTTAACGAAACTGGCGATGCCGGTGCCGCTGAACACCATGCAGCGCACATGGTCGGCGGCCCGGCGCAGCACGTCGTCGGCAATGTGGAATCCGGCGATGACCGCGAGGTCCGCCCCCTCGATGCGGCGCAGAAATTCCTCGCCGTCGGTGATCGAATCGCCGTACATGCGCACGCGGCATACGTCGTGCAGACTGACCAGACGCCTGCGGTAGGCCGGCACGAGGGCGGGCACGCAGCTGGGCAGCACGGCGTACGGCAGGTCGGCGCGGTCCGCAGTCAGATCGATGAAGCTCATGCGCACCAGCCTAGTCGGGCCGGGCGAACCTGCCGGCCCACGACGTGACTCACGTTTTTTGAGCGCGTAATGGCTAGTGGTGCCTCATCGGGAATGAGCGCGAACGGTACCGGTCCTGTTTGGCTTGTCGTATGGAAGGCAAGATCGGCA